>DATEOJ010000220.1:0-4360 GCA_035274235.1 Pyrinomonadaceae bacterium | reverse complement strand
CTTCGTCCCGCAGATCCTCCGGGATGAGCATCAGGACGGACTGGCCGACGGCCTCGTCTGAGGTATAGCCAAAGATATCTTCAGCGGCTTTGTTCCAACTCGTGAGTGTGCCGTCGAGAGTTTTACTGATGATGGCGTCGTCCGCCGATTCGATGATTGCCTCAAGCCAACCCGTAAGTAAGCGCTCGTTACCCTTCAAACTTGTGTCCTCCAAGTTAATCGAACTGCGCGGCTTGAGGGGTGCGCGTGGGGGCTTCGATTAAGCAGTTAGGTAGAGTTTAACACTTTTGGGGATGCGGGTGGGGACGGTGTTTTGAGGTGGTTGAAGCGGTTAGCCGCGGATCACGCGGATTAGCCCTAGAGCAAATTCGGGCGCCAACCACATTCGCCAGTCCGGAAGGGCGGCTTGCCCCCGCTCGCAGCGCCACAGGACTTTGGATATCTCTAAGGTCTTGTCTCTACAAGCGGGGGCAGAGCCACCCTTCCGGACTTGCGAATGTGGCCAGCTTGATCTCGTTCGCTACTTGCGGTTCAACGCAAGACCGGTCTTGACCTCGCGCCTTCGCGCTGCGGCTACGTTCAATGCGTCGTGTGCGGTTGCGTAGTCGCTCTTTAGGATCAGCGCGTGCTTGAACTGCTCGACTGCTTGATCGAACTGCTTGAGACGAAAATAGCAGACGCCGATATTGAATCGAAGACGTGCACGATAGTTGGTATCGAGACGTTCGTTCTCCGCGAGCCCGAGCGCGGACTGGTAATTCTTTAGCGCGTCGGAGAACTTTTCCTGGCTCGCGTTCTTGCTTCCTTCCGAAAACTGCTCGCTCACCCTCGGCGACTGCGCCGAGACGTTCAAACTTAAGACAAAAAGAAAAACGAATAATAGATATCGCATGATACTTAACCTCCAGGATGAGATTAAGAAATTCGGCGTAGGGGAATCTTTCAGATTCTTGCGTGTTTTGTTCTGAGATTGCTACTTCGAGCGCGGACTGCACCAGTCAGAACCGCGAGCGGTAGCGACCGGGTCGCCCCTGGCCGTTCCCGAATCTGAATGGCACGCGAGTCAGAACCAGTAGCGAGTGGGTCACCCTTCAACTACAAAAACCTTTTCTTATCCAAGAGGTTCACGTATAGTCTTTCCACTCCCATGTGGAACGATACAGATACTCCCCTCGCGTTTTTCATTTCCTTTCGGTGTTACGGCACCTGGCTTCATGGTGATGATCGCGGCTCGGTCGATCGACACCACAATGACTACGGCGCTCCTCGCATACCAAGAAACGATACTTGGAAACGGATCGAGGGCGGACTGACAAAGCACCCGCCTGTCCGCCTGGACGGCGCGCGCCGCAAAGCTGTTAAGGATGCGATTCGCGAGACATGCGAAAAGCGTAACTGGTATCTGTGGGCGATGAACGTTCGAACGAACCACGGTCACGCAGTAATCACTGCAGCTGGGCGTAATCCCGATCTTGTACTGAATGCGTTGAAAGCAAACGCTACCCGAAAGATGCGCGAGTGCGGTTGCTGGCCACACGAATATAGTCCTTGGGCAGAGAAAGGAAGTAAACGGCGACTTTGGAATGAGCAGAGCATCGCGAGGGCA
Source organism: Pyrinomonadaceae bacterium (assembly GCA_035274235.1). Taxonomy (GTDB): domain Bacteria; phylum Acidobacteriota; class Blastocatellia; order Pyrinomonadales; family Pyrinomonadaceae; genus OLB17. The sequence continues at coordinate 2,754 of DATEOJ010000220.1, read as the reverse complement.
ATCGACTATGTAAACAATCGGCAGGGAGATGATTTACCGGACTTCGGCTCCTAATGAGTGGAAGCAGACGGGTCGACCTAGTCACTACCGCTCGCGGTTCTGACTCGCGTGCTGTTCGGATTCGGCAACGGCAAGGGGTGACCCGGTCGCTACCGCTCGCGGTTCTGACTCGTGCCGCGGACTCGGTTTGTGCACTCACCTAACAAAACTCTCCCGCCAGATCTTCGGTGTGAGTCGCGTGAACTTTCGGAATAGGGAAGTGAAGTGACTTTGGTTTTTGAAACCGGTGAGCAAACTTACCTCGACGATCGGCAGGTCCTCGCTCTGCAGCAACTCTTTCGCGCGTTCGATTCGTTGTTGCATTACGAATTGCTGCGGCGTCATGCCGGTCGATTTTCTAAAGGATCGTGCGAAGTGGAACTGACTGAGATCCGCGACGGCTGCGATATCGGCGAGACCGAGATCCGCTTCGAGATTTTCGCGGATGAATTCTTTGACGCGTCGAAGCTTGTGTCCAGAGAGGCCGCCGCTGACGATATGCTTTGTCGGCTGGGAGACGCCGTAGTTGGTCAGAAGATGAAGCGTTAAAGTTTGGGTCAGCGAATCGGAGAACATCCGTCCGACCGGTGCAGCTGACTCGGCTTCGTCGAGAAGCGCGAGACCGAGATGTTGAATAAGTGGATCGTGTTGTTTATAGACCTCGCGGAATTCAAAACCATCGGGAAGTCCATTCTCGATCGCAGCGCGATTTAATGTTTCGGGCTCGACGAGGATCATCATGGTGTCGAGCTGCTTGTTCCATTCGGCGCTCAGCGGCTGGCCGGCGGGAGTGACGCATATGTTGTCTGCCGTCCCGTATGTCGTTATGTGGCGACCGGTCGCCGAGATCTTTTCGGTGACCAGTCGACCGGAGATCGCGACGTTTATTTCATGAGCGGTGTTGGTTTGTTCAAGCAGTCGTCCCGGCTGGACCCGCGCGCGATGGATACGAATGCCCGGCCATTCTCCGACCTGCCTGAAAAGGTAAGGAGACGTTTTCTCAGACTTCCACTCTATCTGCATAAATCGTTTGTAACTACGTTTGTGACAAAAAGCAAGCTCGATCTAGACCGCACCCGAATCGCGGGCGACCTTCAAGGTATCGAGGTATTGCTGAAACTTTATCGCTTGCCCATCGCTAACCGTCCAGATATGCGCGACCTGAGTTACGAACTCGTTGTCGGCGCCTCTGAATTGGCCGTGATAGTGACCGAGGACAACGACGCGACCGCCGTCCGCTTCGAAAATCTCGTCGGGAACGACGACCAGTTTTTCGAATCCGGCGGAGATGCGGTCGAAGACACCGGAGCGGATTGCAGACACTCCGCTGTACGGACTCTGATCCGCGAGCGGAGAGTTGTCGGCAGCGATCCACACGACGGCGTCACCAAAGTGAGACATAACGCCCTCGTAGTCCCGCGCCGCGAATGATTCGTAGATCGTTTCGATCAGCTTGATGTTTTCGTCCATAGGTCTGTGCAGGCTCCCCTCCTTAGCGCGGAGGGGAGCTTCCCTTATGCGGTCGCGGCCTTCTCATGCTTTGCGATGGCATCCTTGGCGCAATCGTCGCAGCAGACGGTGATCTCTTTCCCGCCGACCGTTACTTTTACCCCGCCATCCTTTATCTCCCAGTCGCATACCGGACATTTTTGTGCAGACATAATAACCTCCTGGACTATTAATCTTATGAAGCAATCGCTCCATGTTTACGAGGTTAGATGTTCGGACGGGGTGTGGGCTATCAGATTCTTGCTCAAATCTTCCGAGGCTGCTTTAACGCAGAGACCGCGGAGGTGGAAGGCCGCGGCTTCCTCGAGAGGGCAGTACCGCCTGCGTTAGCTGGTGGTCGAGACTAAGGATGGATGAACGCCGCCGGTCGTAAGCGCCGCACCACCCGCTCACGCAGGCGGTACTGCCTTTCGCGGAACCGCGATACCACGTCGCCATACAAGAAACAAAAGCTCGAACCCACGAAGAAAAGTCGAAAGAAAATCCGCGTCATCCGCGTAATCTGCGGCTAACTTCGCTTACCACCCCGAACCTCCGACGGAGTCTTCCCGAACTCCCGTCGAAACACATCCGTGAAATGACTGTGGCTCGAGAAGCCCAGGTCGAGGGCGAGCGAGGTGATGTCGTCGGCGTCGGGGAGGCGTTCTAGCGCGACGCGGAGTCGGAGTTGGGTTAGATAACGGTGGATGGGGAGACCGGTTTGTTGTTGGAAGATACGTGCGAAATTGAATGGCGACGCGTTCACGGCTGCGGCGACTTCATCTAGCAGAACGTTCTCGCCGATGTGCGCGGCGAGATAGATCTTCGCAGCTTCGGTTCGCTCGACGTGATCTTCGACAGTCGTCGGCTTCTTTCTCGGTTTCGCACCCGAATGTTCAAACGCGGCCTCGATGACATCGGCGATCAGTTGTAGACCCGTCACGTCCGCCCAGAGCGGTTCGAGCGGATCGGCATTCGCGCGTTCGAGACGCATGACGTAATCGCGATGACGCATAAAGAGCGCCGCGTCGCACGGACCGTCGGTAAAAGGGAACGGGCGTTCGCGTTCATCGACCGTCGGATCGAGTTCGCGGACAATATCGTTGAGGATCGATTCGGCGATTACAAACGAAGTCCCGCGATCGCCGCAGTCGCCGGGATGACTGACGCGATAGACAGAGTCCTTTGTGAAGAATGTCGATTGGTTTACGTCGGCGGTGGTAACTT
>DATEOJ010000219.1:0-3969 GCA_035274235.1 Pyrinomonadaceae bacterium | reverse complement strand
CCAATGAGAACACCCCGCCGCTTTGTTTCTTCAAACACTTTTAGTACGGCCTCCGGGTTCGGCTCTTTCGTCTTTGGATCTTTTACGAGCTCGATCGCCTGCATGATGCCCATGCCTCGGACATCGCCGATGATCGGGTATTTCTGCTGAAGCCCGAGAAGCTGGTCGTGGAAATAATCACCGACGACTCGGCAGTTCGTTCGAAGATCGTCTTCTTCGATGACCTTGATGACCGCGAGTCCGACGGCCATAGAGACGGGATTGCCTCCAAACGTTGAGAACGTAAGGCCCGGAAATGCATCCGCAACTTCGGGAGTTGCGATCGTCCAGCCGATCGGAACACCGTTACCCATTCCCTTTGCGGATGTGATGATGTCCGGCTCGACTCCGTAATGCTCGATGCCGAACCATTTGTCGCCCGTACGTCCCCATGCAGTCTGAACTTCATCGGAGATGAACAGGCCTCCGTGATTCTTCGTGATCTCGTGGACGCGTTTGAAATAATCTTTCGGCGGCACGATGAATCCGCCGACACCGAGGATCGTCTCCGACATGAACGCCGCGATCTCACCGGTCGTCGTCGTACGGATCAGTTCTTCGACATCATTCGCACACGCGAGACCGCAGTTGTCCGGCGTCGCATTGAACGGACACCGATAGCAGTACGGGGCGTGTGCGTGAACGAAACCCGGGACCTGCGACGCGATCGGTTTCCAATTCGAATGACCGATAGACGACAAAGCCGTCGCCGAACGTCCCGCGTAACTGTGACGCAGTACGACGACCTCATGATTTCCCGTCGCGAGTTTCGCCGCGAGAATCGCCGTGTCATCCGCTTCGGTACCGCTATTCGTAAAGAACGACTTCTTCAGATTGCCCGGCGAGATCTCCGCAAGCTTTTCAGCGAGATCGCCCTGCGGACCGTTCGCGTAAAGCGTCGAGGTATGCGCGATCGTGTTGACTTGATCGATCCACGCTTTGTTAACGCGAGGTTCGGCGTGACCGACGCTCACCGTCAAAACACCACCGAAGCAGTCGAGGTATCGATTGCCCTGGTCGTCCCAAACATATTCGCCTTCACCTTTCGTGATCGCGATGGGTTCCTGGTAATAGGTCGCGACGGCGGGGAAAAGAAATTCTTTGTGTTTGCGAATGGCTTCGGAGAGCGATGATTTTTGTTCTTGTGGATTCATATGGTTGTGCCCGCGAAATACGCGGAATGACGCGAAAGAAAGTAAGACATTCTACTCTACTTTTGTCAGCGAATAACTAGTGCTTCTTGAGAAACTTGATGATCATTCGCATGATCTTCTCGCTGTCGGGGGTATCGAACATGAACTGCGCGTGAGCCTTTCCTTCCAAAACAACAAGCTCCTTCTTGGCGGGCACTTTATCGAATTCGCGTTGGATCGCAGGGAGACGCAAGCCGTCTGCATTTGCGTCGTCGCGGGTGACGATCACAAGAAGCGGCACGCTTATATCTTCACCGCGCTTATGACTCCAGAACCCCGCAAGCGTGGCCATCCGCGAGATCTCGCCGGGTCTTGCATGTGCGACCGCGTCACCGGCAGCTCCGCCACCGAGACTTCCCCCAAGAAGCGAAACCGTCTTCACGCCGTTTGTGCGCAGGTACCTAACTGCCGCCAGCACATCAAGGTGAAGAGGTGCGGTGAAGACGTCCTTCTGTCCGGGGCCGGTCGATTTTCCATAGCCACGTAGATCAATAGCCAACACTCGAAAGCCGGCCTTGACTAACACTGGCGCTTGTTTCGCCCAGCTCTCTTTATTAAAACGCCCCCCATGAACGAGTACGACACCGTGTCGTCCATTACCGTAGAGATCGCCGTAGATCGTCCCGCCGTCGTCCGTGGCAAAAGAGACAAGCAACGGCGCTGCTTTGTCGATCTCTTTTTGCGCAAGTGCGGATGCCGCCAAGATTGCGACGACTGCTCCGATGATGATCAACCTCAATCTCATTTCGATCGTTTCAGAGGCAGCTCACTCAATACCCGGATTGCGTAATAGGCCGATGGCTTCGAGCGGCTCATCGCTCTCGACCCGCCGCACCTGCTCCGCAAGCATGTCGTAGATGCTATCTGAACGAGGCGCTCGGTCGAGCGAATTTTTGTAAGCTCGAAGTGCGTTCGGTCTGTCACCAACTTTCAGATACTGATTACCGAGTTCAAGATGCGCGAAGAAACACGAGTCGTCCAGAGCCATCGAGCGTTCGATTCCCTCGATCGCGGCGGCCGGGTCCGGTTTATCCGTATATATTTTCGTGTAGATCGTCCGGTAAAAGATCCCTCGTGAGCGAGCGCCCTTAGGCAGATCGAAGGTTCCTTGAAATACAAAGATATTTCCAAATCGTTTTAGAGGCGGTGTTCCACGGAACGGTTTTCCGATATCCCACCATTGTCGCTCGGCCAATTCGTTTGCTCCGATCAGGAAAGTACCGGTGACGGTTGGTCCGTTGAACTTCGGGTCGTCTCGTTCGGGCATTCGCCCGACATAATCCATCCCGCGTGCCTTGCGATCGTTTGCGTTTGAAAAATAAGCGACAAACGGAACTTCGCCTTTCGGCTCCAACTCATCATGATAGAAACGCGCAGCCTCGCCAACCCGCTGGCTTAGATCGACACCCTCGTCGTTGAAGTACAGGTAGCCATTCTCGGCACCGCCCGCCATCTCGTTGAAGTACTCCCACGGTCGCATCTGCGGAAGTGCCGACAACATGGATGCCGCCACTAATAGCGCAACCGCACCTCGCGCGATCCACGACGAACTCGCTATCGCGAAACTGATCGCGAACGCCGCGAACATCCCTGCGACCGGTATCAAAGGCAATGCGTGTCGCACTCCCGCGTAGCTTGATCCGCGAATTAGAAAACCAAGGAAGATAAGCGCAAAAACCGTGTATGCGGCGATTCCCACCTTTGATTCCGAGCTGGAACCTCGCACGATGATCAGTATGATTCCCGCGATCGTCAGCAACAGCAGACCGATCGGCAACTTTGCGGCTACGGCGCCGGGGAAGAAATAGAACGGAGCCTTCGCGTAATACGATTTGCCGAAAGCTGTCACTTGGATCGCACGCCCCTCGACGCCGGCGCGAATCGTATCCGCCATTCCCCACAGATATGCACGCGGTAGAACATGCAGAGCGTTTGAAGTTTCGAGAGCCTTTCTAAATGTCCACGAACGAATATCGCCGGTCTTGTCGGCGAGAGGTCTGTTGAATGTTTCCTCGCCGATGCCGGGTGATTCGTTGTAGCGGAATCCGTAGAGGCCCCAAAGAAAGATCATGCTGCCGAGGATGATGACCGCGACCGCGCCGAACCTTCTGAGCCCGATCTTCCACGGAAGCGTGCGAGCGGCAGCGAGAGCCGACGCCGTACCGATCAAGGCGACTGCGATCAAAACGATGACGCCGGAATGTTTTGCACTGAGAGCCAGACCGAGTCCGAAGGCGGCGAGAACGATATCGACGATCCGCCAACTTTGAAATGCTTTCGCGGCTGTAAGCATCGCGATACCGGCAGCGAGCGCGATCGGAAGATCCGTCATCACCACCGGCATGTGCGCGGCAACCGTCGGGTCGATCGCAAGGAAGAGCGTTAACGCGACCGCAACGATCCCACCAAATACTCGCCATGCGGACAGTGCTAGAAGCAACATCAGGATGCCGTTGAGAGCAAACATCGCGGTCCGTGCACGTGTTTGCAGTGCGAACGGATCGTTGTGAAAGTACGCGTCCTGCTCGACAAAATCGCGCTCGGCTTCTTTGTCAGGAAGTGGCCGGTAAGGGGAAAGCTGATAACCAAAGGATGAGACGTAGGCACCGACCCACAGTTTCGTTAGTGGTGGCTGTTCGGGATTTAGTCGGAAGTCGCCGGTCTTGATGTACGCCGCGCCTGCCCCGACGTGATACGCCTCGTCATACGTAAAGCTGTCGAGACTTGTCGCGATCGA
>DATEOJ010000218.1:0-6948 GCA_035274235.1 Pyrinomonadaceae bacterium | reverse complement strand
CGCAGAGAAAACCTTTTAGGACTCTCTGCGGTCTCCGCGGTCTCTGCGTTAAAACGAACCCGACGAACTACAGCAACATCATCGCCGGCGTTTCCAGCATCTGTTTGAAGGTCTGCAAGAACTTCGCGCCGGTTGCACCGTCGACGACGCGATGGTCGCATGACATGGTGACGTGCATCATGTTCCGCACGACGATCTGACCATTCCGGACAACCGGAGTTGGCGTCGATCCGCCGACGGCGATGATCGCCGCTTCTGGCGGATTGATGATCGCGGTGAATTCCTTGATCCCCATCATCCCCAGATTGCTTATAGAGAATGTCGCACCGGTGTACTGTTCGGGCTGAAGCTTTTTCGTTTTCGCTTTCGCGGCGAGATCCTTAACCTCGGCCGAGATCTCAGCCATACCCTTCAGGTTCGCACCACGAACGACCGGCGTGATCAGTCCCTCATCGATCGCGACGGCGACACCGATATCGGCCTGCTCGTAGAAGCGAACGTTCTTGTCCTGGTATGACGCGTTGACCCAAGGATGTTTTACGAGCGCCATCGCCGCCGCTTTGACGATGATGTCGTTGACGCTGATCTTCTCGTCGTCGCTCAGATTAGCGTTCATCTGTTTGCGCGTCGAGAGAACGTTGTCCATCTCGATCTCGACAGTTAGATAGAACGTCGGAATAGGTCCGATCGATTCGGTCAGACGCGAAGCGATGACTTGACGCATCTTCGACGTAGGCTCGTCGCTAAACGGAGATGCTCCGACGACTGTCGATGCCGTAAACGCACGTCCGACCGCGGGTTTCGCTCCGCCGGCCATCGCCGCTTCAATATCGCGCTTGATGATGCGTCCGTTTGGACCCGAGCCAGCGACATTACGTAGATCGATTCCGTTGTCAGCTGCCATGCGAGCGGCGATCGGTGAGACGATCATGCGGCCGTTGCCGCTGGATTGCGGATCGCGGATTGCGGATTGCGGACTCGCGGTGGCTGTCGTCGCAGGTGCGGGTGGAGCGGCAAGTTTTTCAGCAGGTGCAGGAGCCGAGGCTGGCTTCTCCCCTTCTCCCTCACTCCCTTTATCCCCTTCTTTCTTCGAGGCCCCGCCATTCGACTCGACTTCTTTCAATAGCGCCGAAATGTCTTCGCCTTTATTACCCGTGATCGCGATCGCTTCTCCGAGCAATGCGGTGTCGCCGGCTTGCTTCAGGATCTTGAGCAACGTACCCGGCTGGAGTGCAGTCATCTCCATCGTCGCCTTATCGGTATCGACCTCGGCAAGCGTCTCGTTTGCGGAGAACGCGTCACCCTCGTTCTTCACCCATCGAGAGATCTGTCCCTCTTCCATGGTGGGCGAAAGTTTCGGCATCAAGAATTTTTCGGCCATAGATGTTTCGTAGGACGGACTGTTAGTCCGTCGATGGGCTAACAGCCCGTCATACGTCTTTAATCGTTTCGATTAGCGGCGATCATTCGCAAACGTTCTTCGCGTGTTTTCTTTCGCACGTTGTAACCGCGGTCGTCGTACGGTTCGAGCTTTTCAAGCCACAAGTCTTCGAGAAATTCTACGTCGGCTTTGTAGTCGTAGCCCGTGTCGCTTCGCTCGGGTACTTCTTCTAAGATCTCAAACTCAAACTTATCAGCACCGAGTTCGTTCCAATCGGCCTGCAACATCTTGTTGCGATGGTTTCCCATTTCGAGTTGGAACCGATTGCTATTGAAAGCTCCCGGCAGATTCATCGACGACGCGACAAATACTCTCTCGTTCGTCACATTTCGAATTTGAAAAACGCCCATCGGGCGATGCGAGAGTTTGTAATCGCGTTTTGCCGCGCGCTTGTCCACGGTTTTAATCTTTCTTTTTCGTGTGATTTCGTGTGAGTTAGTGGTTCCAGTTCCTAATCTTCGAAGACTGGAACCACTAACTCAAACGAAATCACACGAAAAGAAAAAACTACAAATAACAAACTTCCTTCACCGCCGCGATGATCTTGTCGACATCCGGCAACGCAAGTGCCTCAAGATTCTTCGCGTAAGGAATCGGAGTCTCGGCAGTTGAGATACGCTTTACCGGTGCATCGAGGTAATCGAACGCATGTTCCATCACCGCGTGCGAGATTTCGGCTCCGACCGATGCGAACGAGTGCGACTCTTCGGCGATCACGAGGCGATTAGTCTTCTTGACCGACGCAATGATCGTGTCGATATCGAGCGGCTTGATCGTTCGCGGGTCGACGACCTCCACCGACACATCAAACTCAGTCTGGATCTTCTCTGCCGCCTGCAGTGCGAGCGGCACGGTCATCGAACGTGCGACGATCGTGCAGTCGGTTCCTTCACGCTTCACGTCGGCGACACCGAGCGGGATCGTGAAATCTTCGTCCTCCGGAACCTCGCCCTTAAGCCCGTACATCCGCTCTTGCTCCATGAACACGATCGGATTGTCATCACGAATAGACGATTTGAGCAGTCCTTTCGCATCGGCGGCGGTCGACGGTTGAACTACCTTAAGGCCAGGGAAGTTTGCGTACATCGCTTCGAGCGCGTGCGAGTGCTGCGACGAGACCTGATACGCCGAACCGTTCGGTCCACGAAAGACGATCGGCACTTTGAACTGTCCGCCCGACATGTAGTGCATTGCCGCTGCGTGATTGATGATCTGATCGGACGCGAGGACGGAGAAGTTCCACGTCATGAACTCGATCACGGGTCGCAGACCTGCCATCGCCGCGCCGACACCGACTGCCGCAAAGCCAAGTTCCGTGATCGGAGTATCAACGACACGCTTGTCGCCAAACTCTTTCCAAAGCCCGCGCGTCACTTTGTAAGCACCATCGTACTCAGCGACTTCCTCGCCCATGACAAAGACGTTCTCGTCTCTAAGGAGTTCTTCACGCAATGCTTGATTGAGTGCATCGCGAATTGTTAACACTGCCATATCTTCTTCCGTTATTTCCCAAGTATTACTTCCGTCTCAAAGCAGCTCGGAGCAAGTCTGACGACTAATGAAGATCCTTTCTGAGGAACTTCGGATCCGCGCGACTTAACTATCAGTCTGTAGCTAGCAAATGGATCAAGAAGAAAATCCACGGCGTATGTATCCTTCTTGAGTCCGCCAAAACGAAATGATCCAGTTTGGTCAGTCGTCGTGGACGTTATCAATCGGTTGTCGTCACCGAGCGACCGGACACTAACCAGAACATTGGCCAATGCCGTTCGTTGGGTTGAATTTTCAACTACGGTTCCACGAAGCGAACTTACTTTCACGGTTTTGATCGGGCAAACACCCTGCGCAATTGCCTTCGAGCTCGCGAGTGCCACTCCGAGTACCGAGCTAAGAACCGCCGAGATCAGAACCGACCTACGCAAAAACATCTGTCATCAATTCGCTCGGGTCCGGCAACGGACTCTCGTCAGCAAACGCCACTGCCTTCGCAGTCGCCTCGATCGCTTCCTGGTCGATCTTTTCAAAATCTTTATCCGTGAAGACCTTCGCTTGCTTCAAACTATCTTTGAAAAGAACGATCGGATCGCGTTCCTGATACTTCGCGATCTCTTCACGCGTACGGTAGTTTCCCGGGTCTGACATCGAGTGGCCCATGTAACGATATGCACGCACTTCGAGTAATGTCGGCTCGTTCTTAGTTCGAGCACGCTCGATCGCTCGCATCGCGGCAGCACGAACTGCCATGACGTCCATTCCGTCGACAAACTCATTCGCCATCTCGAATGCGTCAGCCTTCTTCGCGATGTTCCGCGTACTCATCGCACGGTCTTGCGAGGTTCCCATTCCATACTGATTGTTTTCGCAGATGTAGATGACCGGCAGCTTCCAAAGCTGCGCCATGTTTGCGGACTCGTGAAAGATGCCCTGATTGATGGCTGCTTCGCCAAAGAAGCAAAGAGTGACCTGTCCCGTACCCCGATATTTTGCCGCGTAAGCCATCCCGGTCGCGACACCGATCTGTCCTCCGACGATCCCGTGTCCTCCGTAGAACTGATGTTCCGCCGAGAACATATGCATTGAGCCGCCCTTGCCCTTAACGCAACCGCCCTCCTTTCCGTACAGCTCAGCCATCACAGCCTCAGGGGTAATTCCTTTGATCATGGCCTGCACGTGATCGCGGTAGGAAGTGATGACCATATCGTCCGGCTTGAGAGCCATCATGGCACCGACGCCGATCGCTTCCTGACCGATATACAAGTGACAGAAGCCGCCGATCTTGCCCATGCGATAGACCTCGGCACACTTCTCTTCGAAGTGGCGTCCGAGCACCATCTGGTAAAGCATCTCTCGGAGAAGCTTCTTGTCGGTCTTCTTTATCGATTCGATCTGGGACTTGTGACGTTTGAGATACTCGGCTTTCGCGAGTTCGACGACCGCAAAGTCGATGTTGCCGTTCTTCGGAGCAACCGATTTCCGACCGTTACCCGCATCGGGCTTGGTCTTCGTTTTCGTTTCGGCTTTCCGGCTAGCTGCTGCTTTGGACAAGGGTGAATCCTCCGTACCGCTAAGGGGTGAAATCTATGATTGTCAGCAAGTTGTTCATTATAATCTCCGGTTCTTGATATGGCAAAACAATCATTGTTGAGAACTACCATTCTCTGCCCGGTCGATGCACGCAGACACGTCGGAGGCGGGGAGTGAGTGCAACACAGGTCATACCGCCTGCGTGAGCGGGTGGTAGAGGGCCGGGTAGGAAAAGGTGCCAATTTACAAGCGAGACTCGACCACCCGCTCACGCAGGCGGTACTGCCTGTGCGATCAACGTCCGCGAAGGTTAATGCAACTAACAAGGCAGATCATGCATATGATAGATTGATTTCAACGATGCGGTTCGCCTTTATAAAGCTGGTTTTGTTGTTGCTCGTCCTGCCGGTCGCAGGCTTCGCGCAGAATCCTACGAAATGGAGTCTCAGTCTTAAGGCCTACGATACTGAGACCAATTTCAAGAGGGCCGACCGTGCACAGCCACTCGTCATTACTGCGCAGCTTGACGTTGAGATCGAGGATGGCTGGAGACTCTATGCGCTGGACCAGCCAGACGGCGGACCGATCGCCACCAAAATAACTGTGCCGCCGGACCAACGGTTTGAGTTCTCCGGTAATATCCGCTCGGTTGAACCAAAGTCAAAGGCTGACCCGAACTTCATAATTGACGGCAAGCCTCTCACAACGCGGTACTACGAACATTCGACAACGTTTTCGGTAGACTTGATTCCCACTGACAAGCAACCGAGTCCAGCGGAGATCGGCCTCGACGTCCGTTTTCAAGTTTGCAATGACTCTTTCTGTCTCCCGCCCAGGACAAAGCGTGTTTTTCCAAGCGGTGAAGTTGACGTTAAGAAATCAGCTCTCAGCTCCCAGCCGTCAGCTTCCAGCTCGACGACCAACGAACTACGAACGACGAACAACCAGCAAACCGATCTCTGGTCCTTCCTCTGGCTCGCCGTCACATTCGGTGCGATCTCGCTCCTGACGCCGTGTGTCTTCCCGATGATCCCGATCACCGTTTCATACTTTATGAAACACGCCGATGGTGATCGTTCGCGAACGCTCAAGCTTGCGACGGTTTACTCAGTCGGGATTATCGCGACGTTTTCTGCGCTAGGGATGTTGCTTGCCGTAGTCTTCGGCGCCGCGGGGATCAATCTTTTCGCTGCGAATCCGTGGGTCAATCTTTTTATCGGTGGGCTGTTCCTCTTCTTTGCGTTCAACCTTTTCGGCTTTTATGAGATCTCGGTTCCGTCGAGCCTGCTGACGAAACTCGACTCGATCACTCGCAGCGAAGAAGGAAAGGGAAGTGCGTACATCGGAGCGCTCCTGATGGGACTGACGTTCACGCTGACGTCGTTCACGTGTACATCGCCTTTCATCGGCAGCCTGCTTGTCTCGACCGCTCAGGGCGATTGGAAGATGCCGCTCGTCGGGATGCTCGCGTTCTCGTTCGTCTTCGCACTTCCGTTCTTTGTACTCGCCGCGGTCCCTCGTCTGCTGCATTCATTGCCGCGTTCTGGTGGTTGGCTCAACTCGGTGAAGGTCGTGATGGGATTTCTCGAGGTCGCGGCCGCAATGAAGTTTTTGTCGAACGTCGATCTCGTCTGGGGCGCAGGTTTCAACGAGACCGGTGTTCTCAACTACGGAAAGATCTTCACCCGCGAACTCGTGCTAATCATCTGGATCGTGATCGGACTCGGCATCGTCGCGTACGTCCTCGGCTTCTTCCGGTTCAAACACGATTCTCCGGTCAAGAAGATCACACCGCTTCGCATTATCTTCGCCGGAGTCTTCCTCGGCCTCTGTTTCTATCTCACGACGGGAGTGCTCGGAAAGAAGTTGGGCGAACTCGAATCCTTCCTACCGCCGAAGAATCCCCGATCGATGTTCAATGTGCTTGGTAACCCGCATGAAGAACTCGCGTGGATCACGAACGATTTCGAGGGGGCACTCGCGAAAGCGAAAGCGGAGAATCGAAAAGTCTTTGTCGACTTCACTGGCTACACCTGTACGAATTGCCGTTGGATGGAAGCAAATATGTTTGTAGTTCCGGAAGTGAAAGCCGAGATGGAGAAGTTTGTGCTAGTCAGTCTTTACACCGATGGCGAGGGCGAAGTTTACGAGCGGCAGCAGCAGTTTCAGCAGGACACTTTTCAGACCGTCGCGCTTCCGTTCTACGCGGTCTTCGATTCGGAAGGGAAGCCGGAGGCGACGTTCCCGGGCTTGAGTAGGAATAAAGAAGAGTTCATCGAGTTTCTAAAGAAGGCACAATAGTTAGCCGCAAGTGGACTGCAGTTAGGCGCAAGGGGACCTCGGAGCGGACGGGAGGCAGTACCGCCTGCGTTAGAGGCCGTGTCAAAACTAGTCCTTACTACAACCTGTATTAGAATTACAGGAACGAGGTGAGGAGAACTGATGGCGTACATCGAAGGTGCGAAACGCGAGCAGCAAATATT
>DATEOJ010000217.1:0-8475 GCA_035274235.1 Pyrinomonadaceae bacterium | reverse complement strand
GATGTGTTTCGCGATGACGGTCGGTATCGCGCACGGACCGCTGCGTTACTGGACCCTATTCACGTATCTTGCCGCGGCATCGGCGGTCATAGTCGCTACTTCACTTCGATTCTTCCGTGAGCCGATCACGTTCTACGCTTCCTGGGTTGCGACGTGGGTGATCTTTTGCGGTTGGTTTGCGGCGAGGTATTCGCATCAAGAGTATTTTAGCCTGGCGCTAATGTTCCTCGGTGTGTTCTTCCTGCTGTTCTACGGGACATCCCTTATTGCCCGACGCCTTCTCGCCGAGGGCACAGACCTGACGCCCAATATTGCTACCGCGCTACTGACCGGGCTTGTCTTTTACGGATTCTGCCTGGCAATCGTCTTCAATCTTTCCCCTGACTTCGTCGGCTATCGAACGATCCTGACATATGTCGGGGTGGGATCCGCGATCATGCTGGCGTCATCGTTCAAGTTTTACGGCCGATTGTTCATGTACCTCGTGATCCCTCTGGCGTGGACGATCTATGGCGCGTGGTTCGCCATGCGGTATGACGCGAGTCAGCATTTTCAGTTGGCAGTGATCTTCGCCGGGTTGTATTTCGCGCTGTTCTACTTTTCGATACTGTTTCATCGACTGGTTGAAAATAACTTCACACTCGTCGAGCACGCGACGCTCATCCTCGGAAACGGATTCGTATTCTACGGATTTGGTTACGCGTTACTCGATCGGAGTCCCGAACTAAGTCCGTATCTCGGACTTTATACAGCGGCAAGTTCCATACTGCATTTAGTAGTTCTGTTTGCGGTTCGCGCCCTCTCGCCGAAAGCGATCGATGTCGTTCAGGTGCTCACGATACTCGTGCTGACGTTGGCATCGCTCGCCGTCCCGGTTCAGTTCGATGGGAATGTTGTGACGATGGTCTGGGCGGCCGAAGCAGCGGTGCTGTTCGGGTACGGACGCATGAAGGGCGTCCGGCTGTTCGAGTCGTATTCGTATCCGGTTATGATCCTCGCGGTCGGAAAGCTCTTCCTCGACTGGAGCGTCTCCTACACGGACCGGATCCAGGGAGTAGCGGGTCCGCTTACACCGATAGCAAACGCGGATTTCATTACGGCCCTCGTTTTTGTTATTGCGTTCGCGTTCATCTACATCACAAACCGAAACCAAAAGTACGAACCCGCAATCAAGGAGGAATTGGTTCGGCCATTCGGGATCATGCTCGGCGTTATCGGGACATTTGTGCTCTACAACATGTTCCGAATCGAGATCGGAAACTATTTCTTTTCCCAATCCTACAATGCTGCAAGCGGCGACACGCGGCCGGTTCGCCCGGTCAATGACCTGCAAACGTTTAATATCGCCTGGCAGATCAACTACACGCTCTTCTTTCTTGTCTGCACTGCCGCTTTCAATTTGAAGAAACTGCGATCGGGCACGCTAGCAGTTGCGAATTCCATCCTTGGCGTCGGTGCACTCGCGATCTTTTCGACTGCTAGCATGTTTATGTTCTACGTCCTGCGCGGGGCGTTCATGACGGGCACTTTCGAGCCCGATGTAACTCCGCATTGGATGTACATCGCGATTCGACCGATCTCATATGTGATCGCAGGTGCGCTGCTCTATGTGATCTATGAGTACAGTCGTGACCCACTCTTCGAGGACCGCGTTGACAAGAGCATTCTGCTATACGGTTACGATGCACTTGCTTACACGTTCGTCTTTATCGTGGCGAGTTGCGAGCTGTTGAATCTAATGGAGCAGCTTCGATTACCCGATGGAACAAAGCTGGGCTTGAGTATTTTCTGGGGAGCGTATGCCTTGATCCTCATCGTGATCGGTATCGCGAAGGACAAGAAGCATCTGAGGATCGCGGCGATCGCGCTTCTGGCAGTGACGCTCGTAAAACTATTCTTCTACGACATCGCTGAGCTCGACACCATCCCCAAGACGATACTGTTCGTCACGCTGGGGATCACGCTGCTCATGATCTCGTTCCTATATAACAAGTACAAGAGTGTAATATTTAAGGCCGGCGTGACACAGGAAGACTGACGCCGGCCGTATGGAATCTTATGAATAAGTTCAAAGCGATTGTTTTTGCGGCGTGCATGCTTTTTATTGCGGGACTCGCATCAGCACAGCAGAAGGAAGCGGCCCCGGTTTCGAAGTATGACGCCGAGATGGCAAAGAAGGTCGGAGCTGATGACTATGGAATGCGCAAGTATGTGCTCGCGCTCCTTAAGACAGGACCGAAAGACGCCGAGGTCACGGGCGATGCACGTAAAGCGATCTTTAAGGGTCACTTCGACAACATGAATCGTCTAGCGTCAGAAGGGAAGCTGGCGGTCGCAGGACCCTTTGCAGATCCCGACAAAAAGTACCGTGGTCTTTTTATTCTTGCAGTGGCGACGGTCGAGGAGGCTAAGGCGCTTGCCGAAACCGACCCGACCGTAAAAGCGGGTGTTCTGGTTGTTGAGTACGTGCCCTGGTACGGTTCGGCGTCGTTGATGCTGAGCAACGAACTTCACGACAAGGTCGCGAAGAAGGGGATGTAAAAGGCTTCCCTTAAACTTCCGTTCTTTCAGTGTCTTTCCGTGATTACCGTGTACTCCGTGGTTGGTGCATTTGCTCGAACCACGGAATACGCGGAATACACGGAATAAACGGAAAGAAGATCCGCGAATTCACTTACTTGATACGACAAGATGCATCGGCATCGGAGTCAGAGGAATGTGCTGATTCTGCGCGAAGCCCGCATCGGTCATCATCTTCTCCAATTCAGCCCATGTGTACGCGTCTCCGCCCGGAGTCGCGGCAAGCATGATCAATGAGAACAACGCCTCGGCGGGAGGCGATACGCGGTCCTCGTTCGGGATGAACTCGACGGTGACCGCTTTTCCATCCGGCTTGAGCGCCGCGTTCACCTTCTTCATGAACTGCGTGCACGTCTCGGCGTCGAAGTGATGAAGGAAGTTCGGGACAAGCACGACGTCGTAGTCGGTACCGAATTCGACGTCAAACGCGCTACCCGGAATCAGGTGGTGCCGATCGGCGACGCCAAACTTCTGCGCATTTTCCGTTGCGACGGTCAGGACATTCGCCCAGTCGACCGCATTGATCTCCGCATTTGGATAAGTCTTCGCGACCATGATCCCAAAGACACCGTGACCGGCGGCGATATCGAGGACCTTGATCGGAGTGTCGTTCGGAATGCCGAGATTCGCGGCGAGCGCTTGTGCTGCAGGAAACACGAGCGGGGCCATCGCCCGTGCAAATGTTTCCCACATCGGACTGTTCGGATCGACCGAACCATCGCCGGTGACCGTCGTCCCACCTTTGCGGACCGCGTTTGTCAGATCGTGGATGCCGCGCATCTGGGTTGGCCCCATGATGAAATCGACGGCGCTTCCAAGGTATGCGGGCGAACTCTTATCAAGGAAGAATGCTGAGTCGGGTGCGAGAGAGTATTCATTGCCTGCCTTCGAGAGCAGACCGAGCACGCTAAGCGTGTCCGCAAGAATTCGGATCCCGCGTTCAGCGGAGCCGGTCGCTGCGGCGATCTCCGCTGCGGTCTTCTTTCCTTCACCGATCTTTGTAAAGACCTCCAACTCGATCGCCGCCTTAAGTGCGGCCGAGTGTTGAAAGCCGGTCATGATTCCCCAGATGTGTTGCAGGTCAACCTGCGGTGCGGGCTGTGACATTTGTATCCTCCGATTTTTGTTTTAGGTATCTTGCCAGAGGCCGGCAATATCAACAAGGCATGCAGTTGGGGGAGCCGCGACGGCCCGTGAGGTCGACCGATACAACACAGCGACCGGGCCGTCGACCGATACAACACAGCGACCGAGCCGTCGACCGATACAACACTATGGTCGAGTGGTCGAAAGATAGAACACGACCGTCCAGTGGTCGAGAGATACAACACGACGGCCGCGTAGCGGTCACATGCGTTTAGCCGTGGGTGGAGCGCTTCGCGGAGCCCACGGGCACAAAACGACGCGAGCGCCCTGCCGCGTCAGCGGTAGATGCACCGCACGACGCCGGAACTAAATATGAGTCGAACGCGACGAATTCCGACGGGGTTATAATTCGGTTTGGTGCACTCGCCGCTGACGCGGCGAGCTCTTTTTTGTCGTGTACCGTGGGCTTCGCGAAACGCTCCACCCACGGCTAAACGCATATGTCCGCTACGCGGCCGTCGTGTTGTCGCGTTTCGCTACCCGATCCTCGCCCCAAACAACGAAGACACCTTGCTACGATTCGTAACAGGCTACGCGCTCTCACTTCTTGATCTCCTTCGCCTGCGAATATGCGGCCGCCACGGCGGGCAAAGTAACGTAGTTCCGAAACACAAATCTCCGGTGCTGTGAATCTCCGCAGAACGCGCTTTCGAATTCCTTGAGATCGACGCCTTTTCGCGCTTGCTCCAAGGTGTTACCTCGTGTGATCGCGGCTTCAACCTGCGCCTTGATAGTGTGCAACAGACGGGTCATGAGTTTCACATAATAATCGTCCCGCATGACGGGACCATGTCCCGGGATCAAGATTCTGGCTTTTAGCGCGAGAAGCTTCTCAAGCGTCGAACCATATTCGAGTGGATACGATGTCGAACCGACAAGCGGGACGGGGTAAGCGGTGAGATCACCGCTCGCGACTATATGCTTCTTGGGAAGATGCACCACAAGGTCCGCGGCGGTATGCGCACGACCGAGGAACATGACGTCGATGGTTTGCCCGTCGAGATCGAGACGGAGCTTTTCGTCAACGAGAAGCGTCGGCATCATGGGAGCATCGGCGGCGTCGGACAGGTAACTCGTGACAATATCGATATCGCTTGAATAGCCGAGCCGTCCCTCCTCCGTTATTTTCTGACCGGCCAAGTCGGTACCCTTGTCAATCGCATCGCGAAGCATCTTTACAAACGAGCTGCCATTCTCTACGCCGCCTTTGCGATTGACGGCACCTATCTTCGGGTAATCGGTTAGCGTGCTGCGATGCCCGACGATCTGCAGACCGGGATAGGCCTTCTGCCATGCCCGATTCCCGCCGATGTGGTCCTCATGCCAGTGGGTGTTAATGAGATACTTGACCGGCTTATTTGTTATCCGCTTGAGGGCGTCGATCACTTCGCTCGCATACGCCGAGCTTATGCTTGAGTCGACAACCGCTACTTCCTTCTTGCCGACGATAAAGACATTGTTCGGCGTGAACCACAGCGACGGCGCCTCTCGACGAACACAAGCGTAGATACCATCGGTGACCTTAGTCACGTCGAATGCCGGCGAAGGCCGAGGTGCTTTTTGCGCAAGCAGCGGAGAGACGGCTGATAGAATCAGTAAAAGTAGAAAACCTATACGAGATGCGCGATGGCTTGCTGGCATACGGGCCTTATACGGAGAACACGCAGTCTCAGTTTCCGCAGGGATAAGAACGTCAAGAGGGACGTAACTTAACAAACTAGTGACCTAAGCGGGCGACACGTCCGGTCCGCGTGATATCATTTCGGCGAGCTAAATGAGAGTAGATCTGATCGTCAGCAATATCGGCCAACTCCTCACTTGCGCGACGGATGACGGGCCGAAGCGTCTGGCGAAAATGCGCGATGTCGGAGAGATCGCGAACGGCGCGGTGGCTATTTCGGGTGGTGAGTTTGTCGCGGTTGGATCATCCGATGAGATCCTTCGGGACTTTGAAACGGCTGAGATCATCGACGCCGAAGGTCGAGTTGTCTGCCCTGGGTTTGTCGATCCGCACACGCACATCGTTTTCGCCGGCGACAGGCTCGACGAG
Organism: Pyrinomonadaceae bacterium; assembly: GCA_035274235.1. Lineage (GTDB taxonomy): Bacteria > Acidobacteriota > Blastocatellia > Pyrinomonadales > Pyrinomonadaceae > OLB17. The sequence continues at coordinate 2,699 of DATEOJ010000217.1, read as the reverse complement.
TTTGAGTTGAAGATCAAGGGAGCGGATTATCTTGAGATATTGGCAAACGGTGGGGGCATCATTTCAACGGTCAGGAAGACGCGTGAAGCATCGATCGCAACGCTTATCGAGCTCGCGACGAAGCGTCTCGACAAAATGCTCGCGTCCGGAACGACCACCTGCGAGATCAAGACAGGGTACGGCCTCGACACTGAGACCGAGTTGAAAATGCTCGATGTCATCGCAGATCTCGATAAGAGTCATCCGATCGATGTCGTCACGACCTTTCTCGCCGCTCACGCGGTTCCTCCGGAATTCAAAGAGAACGCGGACGCGTACGTCGATCTGATTTGCGATGAAATGTTACCCAAGGCGTACGCAAGGTTATTAGCCGGGGACGGGCTAACAGCCCGTCCTACGTTTGTCGACGTCTTTTGCGAGAAGAATGCATTCGACGTCGGCCAGTCGAGACGGGTTCTCGAGACGGCGAAGGCGCTGGGCTTCGGCTTGAAGGCACATGTCGATGAGTTCACAAATCTTGGCGGGAGTTGCCTCGCCATCGAACTGGGTGCGACATCGATAGATCACCTCGATGCGATCTCTGATGAGGAAGTTAAAATATTGGCTGAGTCAGAAACGGTCGGGATCATTACACCGACCGTGAATTTTAATTTCGGTAGCGCCCACTTCGCCGACGCGAGGAAGTTGATCGACGCCGGCTGCGCGATCGCACTCTCGACAGATTACAATCCGGGTTCGTCTCCGTGTCCGTCGCAACCCATGGCGATGTCGATCGCATGCCGCTATCAAAAGTTGCTTCCGAGTGAAGCCATCAATGCGGCGACTATCAACGCAGCTTTTTCGATCGGACTCGGAGATCAGTTTGGGTCGATCGAGGTAGGGAAGGTTGCTGACCTCGTAGTTCTGGATACGGACGATTACCGTTTAGCGGCCTACGAGTTTGGCGGGAACTTGATCAAGAGGGTGATAAAGGCGGGTACAGTGGTTTATGGATCGGATTAAGTTTGGGGCGATGCTCAAACTTCTGGCGGACGCATGGACGGATCGCGAATACGCATTGGTCGCCAGTCAGTTTGCGGAAGACGTGTTCTACTCGGACCCGAGGAATTACACGTTTCGCGATCGACAATCTCTACTGGCGTTTTTCTCGGATGACGACGGTCTGCCCCAGTCGTGTACTTTTCACAACTGGATCTTCGATGAGGAGCAGCAACTGGGTGTTGCCGAGTTAACGTACGTTGGAACGTATCGCTATCACGGGACGGTGTGGATCGAGGTTCGCAACGGGCAGATCGTGAGTTGGCGCGAGTATCAACACATTTCGGATAAGGACTGGGACGAATTTTGGCAACGATGACGGAAATATTTCTCGACGGCGAGAATCTCACATTCGACGAAGTGATGGCGGTTGCATACGGAGCTCCGGGCGAACCGCGTGTGCGACTTCACGACGCAGCAAAGGCGAAGGTCGATCGGGCGGCGAAGGCGGTCGACACACTACTGGATCGCGGGGAGATCGCATACGGGATCACGACGGGCTTCGGTGCGTTCAAAGACAAGATCATTAGTCGTGATGAGGTCGAGCGGCTCCAGCGGAATATCGTACTAAGCCACGCTGTCGGTGTCGGCGATCCATTCGATATCCCGACCGTGCGAGCGATCATGCTGATCCGCGCGAACACGCTTGCACGCGGTTTCTCCGGCATTCGTCGGGAAACCCTTGAGCTAATCCTCGAATTTCTTAATCGCGGTATCCATCCGATCATTCCAGAAAAGGGTAGTCTCGGTGCGAGTGGCGATCTGGCACCGCTGGCGCATTTCGCGTGCGTGCTTATCGGTGAGGGTAAGGCGGAGTTTCGAGGCGATGTTCTAAACGGCGCCGACGTGCTCGCAAAGAACGATCTCGAGCCTCTGACACTGAAGGCAAAGGAAGGCCTCGCGCTCACGAACGGTACTACCGTGATGACGGCGGTCGGTCTTATCGAAACGGCTCGCTCGATCCGGTTAGCCGATGTTGCCGACGTTGCGGGATGTCTTAGTCTCGAAGCGTTGCACGGAACGGTCTCGGCGTTCGACGAACGGATCCACGCTTTGCGTCCGCACCCGAGGCAGATCGACTGTGCACGCAATCTTCGCAACATTCTCGAGGGAAGCGACTTCACTCGCGGCTTTGACCCGACAAATGTACAGGACGCTTACACCCTCCGATGCATGCCGCAAGTCCACGGGGCGTGCCGCGACGCTGTCGCTTATGCTGACTGGCTGATCAAGCTCGAGCTGAATGCGGTCACGGATAATCCATTGATATTTGTTCGCGACGCGGAGGACGGAAGCGACGCGAAGGCGCCGGGAGTGGCTGACACGGAGATCTCCGCGTCCCCGCGTCCGCCCGTCTCCGCGTCGCAAACGATCGACGTCATAAGCGGCGGGAACTTTCATGGTGAACCGCTCGCTCTTGCGTTCGACTATCTGACGATGGCTCTCACCGAACTCGGCAACATATCCGAGCGCCGGATCATGCGGCTCACAGACGAGGCGTCGAACGCACATGTGTTGCCGGCGTTCCTGACGAAAGACGGCGGACTGAACTCCGGATTCATGATCGTGCAGTACACAGCTGCGGCGCTCTGCACCGAAAATAAAGTTCTCGCGCATCCGGCGAGTGTCGATACGATCCCGAGTTCGGCAAATGTCGAGGA
>DATEOJ010000216.1:0-2990 GCA_035274235.1 Pyrinomonadaceae bacterium | reverse complement strand
GCAGGCGTCCCGCCTGCCAACGTCCAACGCGACGTGCACCGGTTATTATTTGACTCCGCAATTTCCACTCGCAGGCGAGACGCCTGCGTTCCAGTCGCTCCGCCATCGTCGGAATGATTGGTTGAGGTATTTTCAAGGAGGTTAACGATGGAAGGGTTACAGACAGCAGCAGCACATGTCATCGGTTCGGAATTCGAAGCTGTCCTTCGCGAACAGCTCCTCGACCGTCAGACGCGACTCCGTGAAGCGCGGAAAGAGAACATTGTCGATCTCGAAGTACTGCGTCTTCTCGACGCGGTCGATGCGGCGCTCCAAAGATTTGATAAAGGAAGTTACGGCATCTGCGAAGCCTGCCACGATCCGATCGAGCCCGAACGACTTATCGCGAATCCGTTGATCACTCTCTGTCTCGGTGATCTGACACAGAAGCAGCTCGACGCCATTCAGGAAGACATGCGGCTCGCGAGCGAGATCCAACGCGGCCTGCTACCGAAGGATGATCTCTCTTGCGATTTCTGGGAAGTCGATCTCGCGTATCATCCGGCCGGTGTCGTTAGTGGTGATTATGTCGACGTGATGCGTCACGACGGTCATCTCTACTTCATGCTCGGTGATGTTTCGGGCAAAGGCGTTGCGGCGTCGATCCTGATGTCGAACCTGCACGCGATGTTTCGCGCTCTGATCCCGGTTGGACTTGAGTTGTGCGAACTGATGTCGCGTGCAAATCGAATGTTTGCCGAGAGCACGATGGCGAATCAGTACGCGACGTTGGTCCTTGGAAAGATAAACAAGCATGGCGAAGTCGAGATGTGTAACGCAGGACATCTTCCGCCGATCATCGTCGGCGGTGAACGTTCGATCGAATTGGATTCGACCGGTCTTCCGTTGGGAATGTTTTGCGATAGCCAGTTTATCTCGAGCGGTGTGAAGCTGACGCCGAACGAAACTCTGCTTCTTTTCACCGATGGAGTGACGGAAGCAAACGATGCGAGCGGTGAGGAGTTTGGAACCGAACGTCTGCGTTCATCGATCAATGGTTTTTCGGGTGGACGTCCGACTGACTTGCTGCAGACGTGCGTCGATGCTGTTGCAGCATTTCGCAACGGAGCGACACGCAATGACGACATGACAATGCTGGCTCTGAAGTATACGGGAGTAACTAACTAAGGAGCTTTTTTCCTAATAACTGATAAGTGATAACTAATAATGAAGACCAGGAGCCGTTTCCTTACTTATCAGTTAACACTTAGCGGTTTTCACTTATTTCGAAGAGTGATTTATGAAATTTGTTCAGCCTAAAGATCAGCCTACGCCGAAAGGGCATTACTCGCCGGGTGTTGCGCATAACGGTTTGGTTTATGTCTCGGGGCAGCTGCCGATGGATCTGAAAACCCGTGAGCCGTTCACCGGTTCGATCGAGGAGCAGACCGAGTTGGCGTTGCGGAATGTCGAGGCAGTATTGAAGGAAGCGGGTAGCTCTTTGAATCAGGTTGTGCAGATGACGATCTACATTTCCGATATCGAACTTTGGGCGAAAGTGAATGGAGCGTACGCGCGTGTGTTGGGCGATCATCGTCCGGCACGTGCTGTGATCCCGGTAAAGGATCTGCATTTTGATACGAAGATCGAGATCGCTGCGATCGGAGCGATCGAGTAACAATTTGAACGCAGAGCTCGCGGAGCACGCGGAGTTTCTTCGAATCGCGCCGCGCGTAAAGAACGTTTTGAAAACCTCCGCGATCTCCGCGGTCTCTGTGTTAAAAATCATTAACGATGCTGCAATATTACGGAATCGATTGGTTTGCTACCTTCTGCGGATTGGCCGCGGTCCTCTTCCTTGGCAACAAGAACAAGTACGGGTTCCTGATATTCATGATGGCGAGTGTTAGTTGGATCACGTTCGGTTTGATCGTCGGCAGTTGGGCGATCGTTTTTGGCAGCTCGATATTTTTCTTCATGCACCTCCGCGGATTTGTGAAATGGCGGCGCGATGAACTCGAGCATAGGTTTTTGCAGACACAGCAAGTAAAGGTGGCGAAATGAAATCGGAGAACAAACTTTAGTTTGTTCTTCTTTCGGTCAAACTAAAGTTTGACGTCCGTTTGAGTGGGGAAAAATGAAATACGAGATTTACCAGGTTGATGCGTTTACGTCCCACGCGTTCGCGGGAAACCCCGCGGCTGTTGTTCCTTTGAAGGAGTGGTTGCCCGCCGAGACGATGCTCGCGATCGCGGCCGAGAATAATCTTGCGGAAACGGCGTTCTTCGTCGGTGGTAACGGAAGTTACGAACTGCGTTGGTTCACCCCCGAGGTCGAGATCGATCTTTGTGGACACGCGACGCTCGCGTCGGCGCATGTTCTCTACGACGTGCTCAAGACTGAGAGTGGTCCGATCAGATTTCAAACCAAGAGCGGTGAGCTTGTAGTCACGTGCAAAGACGACTTGATCGTTCTCGACTTCCCGTCGCGTCCGCCGGTTGAGACCGAGGTACCGGCTGGTTTGGTCGAGGCACTCGGCGGGAAGCCGGAAAAGATATTAAAGTCGCGTGACTATTTTGTAGTCTATCCGTCGCAAGCGGATATCGCTGCTTTGAAACCTGACTTTCGCGCCCTTGCGGCGGCCGATGTGTTCGCAGTCATCGCGACCGCGAAAGGCGATGACGCTGATTTTGTATCGCGATTCTTTGCACCCGGTGCGGGTATTGATGAAGATCCGGTAACGGGCTCGGCACACTGCACGTTGATCCCGTACTGGGCAGAGCAATTAGGGAAGAACCAATTCTTCGCGAGACAGATCTCAAAGCGCGGAGGTGAGTTGTTCTGCGAGTTGATCGGTGACCGCGTGCATATCGCAGGTCGCGCGGTGTTGTATTTGAAAGGTGAGATCTATGTCGAGACGGAGCGGGGAGTGGCGGCATGAACAGAGACCGAACGGAGTGCGGCGGCCTGAACAAAACGCTCCCCTCCTTCTGAAGGAGGGGAAGTCAATT
>DATEOJ010000215.1:0-6113 GCA_035274235.1 Pyrinomonadaceae bacterium | reverse complement strand
CGCAGAGACTGTTCCTCCCTGCGATCTCCGCGGTCTCTGCGTTCAAACTACTTCTTTTCCAGAAACTTTGCGATCCCCTTCTTACAATCCTCACTCATCCGCGCCTCGGCATTCGCCTTTGCCCCGGCTTCGATCGCTTCGTTGAAACTCATCGAGTCGATGTCGTACATCAGTCGCTTCGTCGTTATAACCGCGGATCGGCTGACGTCGTTGTAACGCCGCAAATAGGTGGCAAGTTCATCTTCGAACCACTCGTCCGAAAACACGCGATTTACCAAACCGAATCGCTCAGCGTCGAGTGCGGAAAAGTCGAAGCCTTGCGTCGCGATCTCGAACGCAAGTTTCTCCGAAAGGTTTCGACGCAGAAACGCCATCACGATCGCCGGAACGAAACCAATCTTCACCTCCGGATAACCAAAACGCGCCGACTCCGTCGCGACGACCAGGTCACAAGCTGTCGCAAGTCCGCAACCGCCAGCCAACGCCCGTCCATGAACTGCCGCGATCACTGGAATTTTCACGCGACGAATCATCGCAAAAAGCTCCGCCAAACCTCGCGCGTCTTCTAAGTTTTCCTCGTAGGTGCTCTCGCTTATCCTTCGCAGCGACTCTAGGTCCGCACCGGAACAAAAGTCTTTTCCGGCTCCGCGAATGATAGCCGCTCGCAGATCCTCATCAGCGTCCGCGTCTCGAAGCGCTTGCTTCAATTCCTCGACAATCGCCGAGTTCAGCGCGTTACGTTTTTCGGGACGATTAAGAGTAATCGTCCGAACCGTCCCGTGATCTTCAATCAATATGCTACTCATGCTTTCGTGCTGTTCCGCGGATCTTATTGATTACTTTTGTAAGATTGATCCGATCACCATCGATTGACTCGAACTCTTTCTCACTCAATAAACCGTCGTGCCGAAGCAGCTGCAACCAATACTCAGTGTCCTCCGACTTTCGCCTTGCCACTCCGAACTCTGAAATAAACAGCTCTCGATTCTCTGCGAAAACGGCGGACTTAACATGCTTCCCGACGCCCGTTCCGGAAACCATCAATTCTTTGCTAAGCACAAACTCTTTCTTCACCTCCATCAAATAGCGACAGAGCTTAACGATCCGCAGTGCAAACGCAAACGACATTTCAAGGACAATGTTCTTTTCCATTGTGGGAGATCTCCTTTGTTGTTTTGTTCCGAGCACGGAATCATAGAACGTACTCCGTGTAATTACTAATGAGCTAATTACTAATTTTCTAATGCGTTGATCTTCATTACGAAATTAGTAATTAGCTCATTAGTAATTGCACGGAGGAACAAACTACTTCAACAACACCGTCGCCTTGTCAATTTCGGCTGCAAGGCCATTGAGAATCTGCGACACAATGCCGATCTGCTCCTCGGCTTCTTTCCAATCGCGTTGTTCGATCGCTTCGCGGATACCCGGGAGGGTTTTTACGCCGTAGCCTGTGTAGAAGCCGGGGGCGTAGATCTGGTGACGGAACCAATCGCGACGCGGGAGGCCTTGCGAACGTGTCAGCGCACGTTCGGTTCGGTAGAGCGCGATGTCGAGAGCAGGAGATGACGTCGACTTCCCTTTGGCCGCGGTTTGGTAATTCTTCGCGCTTTCATTCAGTCGAGCGATGCTGTTCTGCAGCGGAGCGAAATTCAGGAACGGTACCGCCGCCTTCTCAGCCGGCACGATGAACGTTTCCGTCGGATCCTGGACGGCCTTCAACATTCCCGACGAGATCGCCTGATTCATCGTTCGAGTTTCGTCGCGCATCGTGTCGGCGAGTCGTGTTACTTCGCCTACGTACGTATTGACCGTCTCGGCGAGGTTTGAAAACTCGAACGGTAACGTATCCGCGTTCGCGAGACGAAGCGTCGCATGGCCGCACACTTTCGACAGCGCGATACCGTACGCCAGTCCCGGATCTCCGAATTTTGTGTAGTGGTCGAACGAATCGTAGATCGAGTGATACGAGCCGCCACCGTCTTCGCCACCGAAGCCTATATTGAGCGATGCGATTCCGAGGTGCTGCAAGAAAGGTGTGTAGTCCGATCCCGAACCGAGTGGATAGATTCTCAGATCGTTCCGTTCCAAAGTCTCCTTTCGCGACGCCGGTGATCCATTAACGATCTGGTTCGCACGCGTTCGTTCCCAGACGGTCATCTTTGTCTGCGGATCCGTTACCGACTTTGCCACCTCGTTCATGAATTTCTCGAGCGTGTGCGAACCCCCCATGCCAAGAAATCCCCGACCATTCCCGTCGGTGTTGATATACACTGCCGCCTTCTGACGAAGCTCGTCGGCATACTGCTCGGCCCATTCGGTTGAACCGATCAGGCCTTCCTCTTCCGCGTCCCATGAGGCAAAGACGATCGTCCGCTTCGGTTTCCAACCTGACTTCGCAAGCTGAGCAATACCACGAGCCTCTTCCATCATCGCAACAAGACCGCTCAACGGATCCTCGGCGCCGTTAACCCATGCATCGCGGTGATTGCCGCGGATGATCCACTGGTCCGGACGCTCGCTGCCGGTCATCTTGGCGATGACGTCGTAGATCGGCTTGATGTCCCAGTTGAACTCGAGCTTCATCCGAACCGTCGGCGTCTTGCCACCGAAGTGATACGTCACGGGTAACGCTCCTCGCCATGCCTCCGGTACAACAGCACCGTCAAGATTCTTCAAGAGCGGCAAAGCGTCGCCATACGAGATCGGAAGCACGGGTATCTTGGTCAAGGTGATCGCATTCTTAATGTCGGTTCGCTTCGCGTCCTTCCGCGCACCAATGTTTTTCGTCAACGGATCGCCGGGATACAGCGGCATGTCCATCACGGAACCGCGTTGGACACCCTGCTCGCTTCGCCATGCGCCTTTTGGATAGACGTCGCCCTGGTAATAACCGTCGTTACGCGGATCCGAGTAGATAATGCAACCGACAGCTCCGTGTTCAGCCGCAACTTTCGGTTTGATACCGCGCCACGAACCGCCGTAACGCGCGATCACGATCTTTCCCTTCACATCGATACCCCGACGTTCGAGCTCTTCGTAGTCAGCGGGAACGCCGTAGTTCACGTAGACCAAAGGCGCCGTGACGTCACCGTCGATGGAATAGGCGTTGTAAGTCGGGAGTTGCTCGGCGACCTGACCCGATGTCGCGTCTTCTTTGAACTCCGGCTCCTGCAGTTTCATCGTGTACTTCTCCGGCGCCGTCATCTCTACAATGCGGGTCTTCGGCGTTGGGAAGAGCACGTGAAATTCTTCGAGCGTCGTCTCATAGCCCCAGGATCGAAACTGGGCAGCTATGAAATCCGCGTTTTCTTTGTTGTATGCGGAGCCGAGATGATGAGGACGCGCGGACAGCCGCTTTAGCCAATCGCGAAGATTTTCAACACGGAGTGTGGCGTCAAACTTCGACTCTAAGTCTGCCTGCGATCGAGCGCTATCGCTCGAAAACCCAAGCATTGCGGGCGAACTTGACTGACCGAGAAGTACGGAGGTAAGCAAAAGGACGGACAGAAACCGGGCTAGCGATTTGAGCATTCGAACTCCTGTTTAGGAATAGAGATGGACTTTGAAAGACGAGGTATTGTAGCCAAGTGGGAGTGCTTATTCCAATCCGAGCTGCGTTGCTTCGGTGTCAGGGATATCGATGTTCATCCGGAGCAGTGCGGTCGAAAAAGTCTTGCCTTGTGCGTCGGTCATCAGACTGAGCGTTCCGCCTCCGCCGAGCGACTCGTGAAGGAGAAAATTCAAGGCACCAAGGTTCGGCAGTTCGAAGCGTTCGACATCGCCTTTCACCATGTCGCCGAAATGACGCTTGACGCTCTCGGCCGTAACTTCACGAACGAGCAGCGGATAGTATTCGTCCTTTAGAGCGATCAGTCCGACGTTTGCGGTATCGCCCTTGTCGCCCGAACGGGCGTGAGCGAGTTTTACAAGTGATACTTTCACGGCTCTATTAGAAAATCGATCAACTTCGAAAGCAAGTCCGCTATTTGAGATTCCTCAGAACGTCACTAGCTTGTCGACGCTGTGCAAGGGCGACCTGGCCGGCGTTCCGCGTCGCGTTCAGGTATTCCTCCATAGCGCTGCGGGCCTCGTCCTTTCGTCCCAACTCCGCATACAACAGCCCAAGCCTGAAAAAGACTGACTTCGACGATGGCAACATCTCCGTCCGTGCCCGCTGACGCGCAGCTTCGAGTTCAGCGAGAGCTTCCGCCTTGCGCCCCTGACTATACAATGTCACCGCGATCATCTCCGTGAACGCCGCCCGATAGATTGGTAATTTATCCCGACCCTCACGCAGTTTTTCCTCGGCGGTTTGGAAATCGCGCTTCTGTTGATAGGCGACCCCCAACGCTTCGTACGCCTGGTAAAGCGAATATGCATTCACCCGATCGAGCGGCATCGCAATCACGGTGTTCAGCAAACCGATCGCCGCGTCTGTCTCTCCGAGCGCCATCGCGACACGGCCACGCCCTGTGAGAGCGAGCGGATCTTTACGAATGCTCAACGAACGATCATATGCTTCGGCCGCTCCGCGATTGTCGTTATTTAACTCAAGCTCGGAGCCGAGTTGTAACCAATTACTCGCCGAAGAATTATCGATACTGACTGCGTGCTTCCAAAGCGATAGGTCGTTCAGCCAGACGCTGTTGTAAGTGATCGTCTGAACCGAAAGTAACACCGCTATGACACCGCATGCGAAGGCGATGGCGACATCGCTCTTGTAGGCACGCCTCGCGGCGGCGAAGTCGATTACAACGATCAGGAACCCAAGCAAGGGTAGATAGAGATAACGATCGTGCACTATCTGGTCGTACGGAAACGCCGTGATCAGAAATGCGGGTACGAGCGGGAGAAGAAATAGCGCCAACCCAACGCGACGCACGAACGAATTCCGAGCCGCGTAAACTAAACCAGCCAGCAGCATCAACCCGATCGCGAGCGGGACTACAAAGTTTTCAAAGCCGGGACTACCAACGGGTCGCAGATGGTAGTTTGGTCCGAGTTCGAATGGCGCGACGATCTGCCTAAGATAAAAGAAAAATATCGACGGGGCCGTTAACGCGGCCGATGCAAGATCCGGTGCGTCCGCGACCGGGCTCCAGACACGTCCGAGCACGCTCGCTCGTGCTACCGCGTACGAGATAGCGGCAACCAGAAAGATCCCCGCCGTCTTCCATGCGCGAGTGCTAAAGAAAGCACCGGAGCGGTCCCCCAAGATCAACAAGAACATGGGGGCACATAACACGGCTACTTCTTTCGAACCAAGTGCGAAGAGATAACAGACGATCGCGATCACGAGGTTCCGAGTTCGATTACGCTCGGTCGAGACATCCGCAAAATAAAGTGCGAGTAAGAGGAACAGCGTGAAGAGCAGATCCGGCGAACCTGCGATCCAAGCGACGGATTCGGTATGCACCGGATGGACTGCAAAAACACACACGATCGCCGCCGCTATCCACGGGCCGACGTTCCAACGTCGAAGAAGAAAGAACGCGAGCAAACAAACACCGACGTGGAGGAGGATGTTTAGAAAATGCCAGCCAAATGGTTGAAGTCCGAAGAGTCGGAAGTTGAGTATGCACCACGCGGTAAAAGTTGGACGCCAATAGTTGCTGGCGGTGATGTTGCCATCGCCTTTGAACGCCCAGACGTCGGACACTAGAGCTTTAGCGGCCAGCGAGTTGTCCTGGATGAGCGGGTTCATCACGATCTGCCGACGATCGTCGTAGACAAAGCTTCCGCTGAGCGAATTCGCGAAGACAACGAACGCAACTATCGCGAGGATTCCCCCGAGGACTTGATCTAGTGTGAGCTTCATCAAAAGTCAGCAGGCCCTAATGCGACCGCAAGCGGATCATGCGCCACCATATCGACAAGGCCGTATCGAAGTGCCTCCTCCGCGCTAACACGCACTCCGGTAAATAGAAGTTCGAGTGCGACCGCTTCACCAACGAGCCGCGGCAAACGCTGCGTACCGCCCCAACCGGTGATTATTCCGAGACCCGCGCCGGGATGTGAGAATAACGCGTTTGGCGACGCGATGCGGCGATCACATGCAAGTGCAAGATCGAGTGCTCCGCCAAAACAAACGCCATTGATCGCTGCGATGG
>DATEOJ010000214.1:0-4952 GCA_035274235.1 Pyrinomonadaceae bacterium | reverse complement strand
TTGTTCGCGTTCGTGATCGTGTCGATCGGTGTGATCGTGTTGCGTCGCACGCGACCCGATCTTCCACGGCCGTTCAAGGTTCCTTTCTCACCGGTCGTACCGATACTCTCGGCCGGAGCATCGCTTTACTTAATGTATGGTCTGCCGTTCGATACGTGGATGCGTCTGCTGGTGTGGATGTTGATCGGCTTGGGGATCTACTTTGGGTACAGTTTGAAGCACAGCAAGCTAAGGACGCAAGACACGCAGTAAGTGTCGCTTGTGTAATGGGCACGTCGGACCGTTTATCCGCGGATTCCCAAAGCTCGAATCCCAAGTGAAAACGCGTCACCGATTGATTCTCCCGGAGTTCTCTAAGTTAGGGCTTACATTATGGTGTATACCAGACCGGTGACGTTTAGCCGCGCTCGATGATCGTAAACTGCCAGTGCACTTTTTCGATCTAGATTTCTTGTTTGTAAAGCGGCCTATCTTCGGCCCACCTAGGTAGTAACGCCGACGTAATCCGATGGGTCGAAAGTCCGGACGGGGCGTTGATTTGTCTGGCTGCGCAGCATCCACCGCTCACAGGTGCTATTGACCGCGTATGCGGGATAACAAGCGTCGCCGCGAATTGACACGGAGATGCGTGGAATCGAAGAGGTATCCGCGTTGCCCCGCGGCTAATTATCTATCACGGGTACGTACGCGTTCGGAATCGGTTGATCTACGACTAAGCCAAACGCAGTGATGAGCGGCGCACCGGTCGTCCGATTTATGTACCAGGTACCCGACCGGAACACCGCGGCATCTGTTTTTCCATCGCCGTCGTAGTCACCGGGCACGGGGGTATCTGTCGGCAGCCCCCAAGGGAATGCGAAGTAGCTCGAGTCTTCACTTCTGAGCACATACCAGTTTCCATCCGACGGGCGCCAAACGGCAATATCTGTTTTCCCGTCGCCAGTGTAGTCACGAGGAACAGCCGCATCACCGGCAATTCCAAAACTCACAACGGCAACTCCGCCGCTCGATCTATGGATCCACCACGACCCGTCTGAAGGACGGAAGATCGCGATATCAGTTTTCCCATCGCCGTCGTAATCCGCCGGGACTGGTTTGTCGGTTGATAGTCCGAAGTTGACGAGGGAAGACTGCGCGTTCGAGAGGTCGACCGTCCACCATTCACCGTCGCGGAAAACCGCAAGTTCGTCCCTACCGTCACCGGTGTAATCGGCAGGTACCGGTACGTCACCCGTTTGTCCGAATTGGACAGCAGAAATAGTTTCGTTTGCGCTATTCCGCAGCCACCAGACGCCGTCGCGGAAAACGGCAATTTCAGTCTTGCCATCGCCATCGAAATCGGCGGGTACGAGATCGTCTGTTGGAAGTCCGAACTGAATTTGTGAGAGTCCTTGAGCGGAACGATTGAGGTACCAGACCGAGTCACTCCGGCGGAAGACCGAGACGTCAGAGCGTCCATCACCGTCGAAATCGAAGGCAGCTCGACGAAAGCCCCCTCTAGGGTTCCAATGCGGGGAGCGGCTATTGAACGCATTTTGAGTTACCTGAAATTCATTTGTTCCGTCGTCATTAACAACATAAATGTTGTACGGCCCGTTTCGATTTGAGCTAAACGCGAGTCTTGTTCCGTCAGGTGACCACGCAGGATCACGGTCGTCGGCCGTTGAATAGGTGATCCTTCCCTGGTGCGTTCCGTCGGAATTCATGGTGTAGATTTCCGAATTCCCATCTCGATCACTAACAAAAGCGATCTTCGATCCGTCGGGCGACCACACAGGGTCAAAGTTGCTGCCCTGCCCGAGGGCTGTAAGAACGAGTCCGTCTGTTCCGTTGGTGTCTATTGAACTGATCCGATAAAACTGGGTCGGGCCGAAATTCACGACCTCTGAATAAACCAACCTTTCCCCCACGGGCGACCAGTCGAGGCCGTTCGTAGAAATATGCCACCCCGTCACCCAAATCGAGTTGCTTCCGTCTGCGTTTGCTATAAGGATCGCATCACCATCAAAAAAACATTCACACCCAACGTAAGCGATCCGGTCACCGTTAGGTGAAAAAACCGGTTGCGAGGGAATCAGCCCGTCTGCTGATACCTCGTTCAAAACAAACGTTTGGTTCGATCCATTGGCGTGCATCTTCCAAATACTGGGGCTTAAGTATTGGACGTCCCCTTTCGTGAACACGATTTGTCTTCCATCCCTTGACCACCGGGGGCGCTCCGTACCGATGGCCTGAGAGGTGATTGCTCTCTGTCCCGTACCGTCTGCTCGGATTACATAGACTCTGTCGTCGCCGGCAAACGCGATCTCGTTCGGCAGCTGCGGCCGAACCGCGATCGCCGCTAAAAGTGTTAGAAGAATAAGAGCGAATTTCATGATTACCTCCTTTGAAACAGTCCACTACTCGATGTGAATGTGTTACCGGACTCACCGGCCGCAACAGCGCGCGTCCGGGCGGTTGGCAAGTCCGTCCCGTATCATTGTTCGAGTTTGAAGCGGGTTCCGACGGAGTTGCCGCAGCCTGGCGTTCCGGGATTATCATTCGTGTCGAAAACCGTCACCGTACCATCCGACGTAAACCCGTCACCGTTCTCGCTCATTACTAGATCCCCGTCGCCTTCCTGTTTTCCAGCGAAGGCCCGCGTCGTACCGTCGAAACGGAGATGGACGAACTTGAACACGTATTGGTTCCAGCCGAGTCTGCGCTCCCAAATCCCATATTGGGTAAGACGGTTAAGCGTGGCTGTGCTCGGAGGTGGCGCGGCAAGAGTGATGGGCTGATTTGTGGCAGACATCGTTCCATCTTGATGAAACGTCCATATCGATCTAAAAGCGCGCGCGGTAATGGGAACACCGGTCGTGCAGTCGCGAGGTGTCGTCGTCACTTCCCACACCCCCGTGAGCCCGCGTTCCGGGATGCCTCCGTCTTGCGCCGTGATTGTCGCCTGCACGACGAGGGCTAGAAAGATAGTCATTACCGCCCCGTACTTTATCTTCTTAAGTGTTGTCCTTTTCATTGATGTTTCTCCCTGACTTTGAACTGGCGAACGCACTCCTGGGGCTCGTGTGAGACCGGTTCGACGCGTTCTAAATAACGGAGCGGACAATCGGAAAGAAAGTGCTTTTCTTTTTCCCAACCCTGCACTACAATGCGTCTGAAAAAAGCGATTTAATCCGACGCAGTGCGTACTTTTCCGCTCCGTGAGCCTAAATTACTCGGAGTGAAAAGTTGTGTCTTTGAAAATAAACTTGGGTGTTCCTGAATTTATTCTTAAGATGGGTAACCCGAATGCACGATACATTTATGAGTTCGGTGACTTTCGGCTGGATGCAGGTCATCGAATGCTCTATCACAAAAACGAGGAGCTCACGCTAGCGCCAAAAGCTGTTGAGACACTCGTCGCACTCGTCGAGCGCCGCGGCGAGATCATGAGCAAGGATGAACTGCTCGAGGCCGTGTGGCCGGACGCCATCGTCGAAGAGTCGAATCTCTTTGTTTACCTCTCGATCTTAAGAAAAACTCTCGGAACGCAAACAGACGGCCAGCCGTGGGTGGAAACACTTCGCCGCAGAGGATATAGATTCAACGGCGATGTCCGGTTAGTGACGACGCAAAACGGGAACGGGTTCCCGCACGTAAAACCTACGCCGTTCAAACTCGTTCCCGCGACATCCATATCCGACACCAAGCGGACTGCGCAAGTAATCGCTCCGCCTGAACCGCATCGGTGGACGAAGCGCGTTAGAGTTTTCGCTGCTGCCGGCATGGTAGCGGTCCTCGCCGCCGGTGCACTCACATACCGCTATTTTGTGCAGCGTCCGATCAACTCGATCGCGATCATGCCTTTTGTCAACGAGACCGGGGATGCTCAACTCGAGTATATTCCGGCCGGCTTGACCGAGAACTTCATCGCGAGCCTGTCGAAAGTCCCGGATCTCAAAGTTCAATCCAAAAGTTCGGTATCTCGTTACAAAGGTAAGGAGACCGATCCCCGAATCATAGGCGCGGAATTGGGGGTCGACGCAGTCTTGTATGGTTGGCTAACAAAGCGCGGCGAAGAGTTTGAGCTGCACGTCGAACTGGTCGACACTCGGAGCGGAGTCCGATTGGCGGAAGCGACCGGCACGCGAACGATGGCCAATCTGAGGCTTCTAGAACGCCAAATCCATCGAGATCTAGTGAGCGAACTTCGGCCTGCATCATCGAGCTCTACCGACGAAGAAGTATCTCCCGGCCACACGATTAACGCCGAGGCTTACCGTCTCTATCTCGAGGGTCGCTTCTATAGTCTTAAGCTGACTAAATCGGAGATCCACCAAGGCATTACCTATTTGTATCAAGCAGCTGGGAAAGACCCGGCATTTGCGGTTGCGTACACCGGTATCGCTCGAGCTCATCTTTTCCTTGGGATCGCAGGTGAAGAGGATCCGAGCGTGTTTATTAGAGCAAGAGACGCGGCACAAAGAGCTATTGAGCTTGACGATACTCTGGCTGAGGGATATAGCGCATTGGCCGGTGTCGCTTTCTTTTATGACCGGGACTTTACCAAGGCAGAAAATCTATACAAACGCGCTTTAGAACTCGATCCAAAAAGCTCGACCGTGCATCAGCAATACGCTGACTTTCTGAACAAGACCGGTCGACATGAGGAAGGAAGTGCTGAAATATCGCGTGCGAAGGAACTGGAACCGTTCTCTCCGTTTATCAACGCCTTTTACGCCGTCTCACTTCCTGACAACGATGAGGCTCTCCAGCAAATTCGACTCGCTATTGATCTGAGTCCCACTAACTATTTGGTTCATATGTTTGCGGCCGTGATATATCGACGGAAGGGAATGTATGACCAAGCGATAGCGGAACTGCGGAGCGCGAAAGTAGTATCGCCGGAGCAAACCCTTTCCGACGTTGCATTGATCGGAACGCTCAAGCAATCAGGAAACACCGACGAAGCT
>DATEOJ010000213.1:0-10321 GCA_035274235.1 Pyrinomonadaceae bacterium | reverse complement strand
GACTATCTCGTTCGGCATCCCGAGTTGAGTCAGCGTCTCTCGCTCAAACTTGTCGGGATCGATCGTCTGATCGCCCGCGAGATGAAGTTTCATATCGACGAGTGCACTCGCCAGATATTCGAGCGTTGCAAATCCCTGGTTAAACTTCGACGCCTTTTCCAGCTTGTCGACTAACGCTTGCGGGATCGGTTTCCCGGTCTGGTAATGCACCGCGTATTTTTGCAGCACTTCGGGAGTTTCGACCCAGTGTTCGAGAAGCTGTGACGGAAACTCAACAAAGTCGCGAGCGGTCGCTGTACCCGATTGCGACGGATAGGTCGCATTCGCCGACAACCCGTGAAGAGCGTGACCGAATTCGTGGAACATCGTTACCGCATCGTCCCACGAGATCAGCACGGGCTCGCCCGGTTTTCCTTTTACGAAGTTCGAGTTGTTCGAGACGATCGTTTTGATATCCCCCGCCAGACGCTGCTGACTTCGATACGAATTCATCCACGCACCCGAGCGTTTGCCGGGTCTCGCGTACGGATCGAAGTACCAGAGTCCGATGTGTTTGCCGGATGTCTTATCGGTAACTTCCCAAACGGTGACATCCGGATGAAACACCGGGACGCCGGTCACAGGCTTGAAGTTGAAATTGAAGAGTTCGCCCGCGACCCAGAACATCGCTTCGCGGATCTTGTCGAGCTGAAGATATGGTTTGACCTCGTTCTGATCGATGTCGTATTTCGCCTTCCGAACCTTCTCGGCGTAGAAACGATAATCCCACGGCTCGATCTTGATGCCGGCTTTCTCCTTATCCGAGAGTGCCTGCATGTCGGCAACTTCTTCTCGGACTCGAGCAACTGCCGGTTTCCACACAGCTTCCATCAACTCCATCGCACGCTCGGGCGTTTTCGCCATGGTATTGTCGAGACGGTAGTGGGCGTGGGTCGGGAATCCGAGAAGCTTTGCCCGCTCCGCTCGAAGCTTGAGGATCTCGGCGATGACGGTGTTGTTGTCGTGTGAGTCGCCGTTGTCGCCGCGATTCACGAAAAGCTTGAACGCCTTCTCGCGAAGATCGCGTCGTGATGAATAGGTCAGGAATGGTTCGATCGATGAGCGTGTATTCGCCACCGCTCCAAGCGATTCGAGTTTTCGCCGCTTGGCCTCCACGGCGAAGTTGTCCTGGAGCGACTGGGGCAGACCCGCAAGATCGTCCTGCGTCTTCAGTTCGAGATAGGGTTCGCTCTCGTCGGCGAGAAGATTCTGGCTGAACTTTGTAAAGCTGCGTGCGAGCGACTGATTTATTTCCGACAGGCGAGCTTTCGCCTTCGCATCGAGCTTCGCACCCTGACGCACAAAGTTTGTGTAGTAGCGCCACGTCAGACGTTGTTGCTCCGATGTCAGCTTCGCCTTTGCAGGGGAGTTGTAGACCGTCTCAATGCGTTTGAAGAGAGCTTCATTCTGCGTGATCTTGTCGTTGAACGCCGCGAGCTTGGGATCCATCTCCTCTTCGACGGCCTGGTATTCGGGCGTGCTCAGATTCGAACCCCAGATACCGTAGATCGTCGTGACGCGATCCAGCGTGGTCCCGGTTTTCTCCATCGCGGCGATCGTGTTGTCGAATGTCGGAGCTGCCGGATCGTTCGCGATCTTCTCGACCTCGGTAAGATTTTCCGCCATCGCGGCCTCGAGAGCCGGTTTGAAGTCGGCGACCTTGACCTTGTCGAATGGCGGGATCCCGCCGTACGGACCTTCCCAGTTCTGGGTGAGGGGGTTTGTCTCTGCCGCCGGTGCCGCCTGGCCCGGCTCGATTACTGAAACTGTCATAAAGGTAAGCACGCCGGCACACACCAGCAACGCGGAACGAACAAGAATTTTACTGAGCATTGGTTTTTCTCGGAACTCCTCGGGGAACTTGGATTTTATCTTTTTCGAGTTGGTTGGACAAATTCTTCAGTGACCGGTGGGGCGGAAACGGGGATAGAGCGACGCACGACGCTAAGCGCTCCCTTTCTCCGTCCGCCTCTCTCGCAGGACTGCGAAGATCTCGTCGAGACTGACGTTTCGCGCGGTGAGGAGTGTCAGGTAATGAAATAGCAGGTCGGCCGCTTCAGCTTTGAACGCGTCGTCGTCGTTGTTTTTCGCTGCGATGATAAGCTCGACCGACTCTTCACCGACTTTCTGCGCGATCCTGTCAAGGCCTTCGCTGAAAAGTTGGCTCGTGTATGAGCCGGGCTTTGGATCGTTGCGTCTGCTTTCGATTACGTCAGCCAGTTCATAGAGAACGTCAACGGCCGTGTCGCTTTGATCGAAACAGGTTTGCGAGCCGGTGTGACAGACCGGTCCGTCGGCCGCGACGCGAACAAGAACTGTGTCGCTATCGCAGTCCGGAATAACTTCTTTCACGTGCAGGTAATTACCGCTTGTTTCTCCCTTAACCCATATCGCTCGCCGCGACCGAGAGTAGAAGGTGGCGAGACCAGTTTCCATTGTCTGGTTAAACGAAGCCTCATTCATGAACGCAACCATGAGGAGCTTGTTTGACCGATAGTCTTGGACAACTGCCGGGATCAGACCGCCGAGTTTGTCGAAGTTTAGTTTCATAACATTGTTAAAGTCGTACGGGGATGTTGTTCGTTTGCAAATACGATTTGAGCTCACCGATCGAAAACTTACCGTAATGAAATACGCTCGCAGCAAGCGCCGCATCGGCGTCTGCGTCGGAAAACACTGCCAGGAAATCTTCTGCGCGACCCGCTCCACCCGATGCGATGACCGGCACAGACACGTTGCGTGAAACCCGCCGTGTAAGTTCAAGATCAAATCCAGACCTGGTGCCGTCCGTGCCGATCGACGTCAACAAGATCTCACCGGCGCCGAGTTCGGCACATCGCCGCGACCACTCGATCGCATCGAGGTCTGTCCGCTCGCGACCGCCGTTTAGGTAAACATTCCATTTCGCGCAGTCAGGCTTTGCGTCGATGGAGACGACCACACACTGAGAACCAAACGACCTCGCGGCCTGACTTATCAATGCGGGTGATCGAACCGCGGCGGTGTTTATAGAGACCTTATCGGCCCCCGCCTCGAGGAGAAGATTCACATCCTCGACCGAACCGATCCCGCCGCCGATAGTGAGCGGTATGTTAATCGCCGCCGCGACTTCTCGAACACACTTCGCAAGCGTCTTCCGTCGCTCGTCCGTAGCCGAGATATCGAGAAGCGTCAATTCATCGGCTCCTTCCTCGCAATAACGGCGAGCAAGCTCGACCGGGTCGCCTGCATCAGAAAGGTTTTGAAAATGAACCCCTTTGACGACGCGTCCGTCCTTCACGTCGAGACACGGGATGATGCGTTTAGCCAACATATGCGCTGAGCTCCTCTAACTTGATGATGCCTTCGTAGATCGCTTTGCCGACGATGACTCCATCGCACCCCAGTCGATCCAGTTCCGCGATATCGGCTGTCGAGCCCACGCCTCCGCTCGCGATCAATCGCAACTGCGGAAGCCGGCGACGAATCTCGCGATAGATCGAACTCGCCGGTCCGGACAACATTCCGTCGTTGCTAATGTCGGTTACAAACGCTTGGGTCACGCCTTTCGAATGGCAGTCTTCGAGAAATTGAATGAGTCCGACAGTGGTATCTGTAAGCCAGCCGTTTATGGCGAGACTGCCATCGCGAGCGTCGGCACCAAGTAGGATCCGTTCGCTACCGAACATCTCGATCCATTCGAAAAAAGCATCTGGCTTTGTGACGGCGAGACTGCCTATTGTCGCGATCGCGGCCCCGGCGTCGAAAACGCTTTGAACGTCATCCGTGGTCTTAATCCCTCCACCGTAGTCAATCGTAAGCGTGGTCGCCGCAGCGATTCGCTCGAGTACACCGACGTTAGTCAGCCGCCGCGCCTTTGCACCGTCGAGATCGACTACATGCAGCCGCCGCAGTCCGACCGCCTCGAATCGCTTTGCCATTTCGACGGGGTCTACTTCGTAGACCGAACTCCGTTCGAAGTCGCCGCGTGTCAGTCGCACGCACTTGCCGTCGATAAGATCGATCGCTGGTATTACCTGGATCATATGCGTAGAAAGTTTTCGAGAATTCGTTCTCCGACAACGCCGGACTTCTCGGGATGAAATTGAACGGCGTAAAAATTATTTCGAGCGATCGCTGCGGCGAAGTCGGCGCCATAGCGGGATTCGGCGATCGTGTCCGGCGTGGACTCTAGATAGTAAGAATGGACGAAGTAGACGTAAGAATCCTCGCGCACGCCATCGAACAGCCGCGACCTGGCATTAGCGATCGTGTTCCACCCCATGTGCGGTACTTTCAATCCATCTGCAACGAATCTGCGCACCGTGGTCGGAAAAAGTCCGAGACATTCAGTGCTGTTCTCTTCCGAATAAGCGCACATGAGCTGCATGCCGAGGCAAACGCCAAGCACTGGCTGAGTCAATCGCTTGATCAGTTCATCGAGCTTGCGATCGCGTAGATAACTCATAGCGGTCGACGCCTCGCCGACACCGGGGAAGATGACGCGGTCTGACTGGGCGATCGTTTCCGGATCGTCCGAGACGAGCGGCTCAGCGCCGATACGCTTCAAGGCGTTTACGACCGACGCAACATTTCCGGCGTTGTACTTGATCACCGCGACCTTCATAAGACCCCCTTGGTCGATGCGACGACATCGCTTTCGAAATTTCGCCGAACCGCACTCTTGAGTGCCCATGCGAACGCCTTGAAGATCGATTCGATCTTGTGATGTTCATTCGCGCCTTCGGCCTTGATGTTCAAGTTGCACTTCGCGGCGTCGCTGAACGATTTGAAAAAGTGAAAGAACATCTCGGTCGGCATCTTCCCGATCATTTCTCGCTTGAACTCCGCGTCCCAGACGATATAGTTTCGGCCGCCAAAGTCGACGGCGACCTGAGCCAGGCAATCGTCCATCGGCAGTACGAAACCGTACCGTTCGATCCCGATCTTTTTATCGATCGCGACATCGAGAGCCTCGCCGAGTGTCAGGGCGACGTCTTCGATCGTGTGGTGCTCGTCTACCTCTAAATCACCCACTGCCTGGATGCTTAGATCGATGGAGCCGTGGCGGGCGACCTGACTTAGCATGTGATCGAAGAACGCGATGCCTGTGTCGATGTCTGAACGACCAGTTCCATCGAGATTGATCTCGCACTCGATGTCGGTTTCCTTTGTCGTGCGACGTATGATCGCCTTGCGGTCGGGAGCTTTGAGGTGGTTGTAGATCTCGGACCAGTCGGATACGAAGAGCGCATCAGTTGGCGTTTCGGTCGAGCTGTCGGATCTTATAAAGATCGCTTTCGCCCCGAGGTTCCTTGCAAGTTGAACATCGGTCAGTCGATCTCCGATAACGTATGAATTGGCGAGATCAAAGTTACCGGCGACGTACTTTCCGAGTAGCCCGGTATTGGGTTTCCGAGTTGCCGCGTTTTGGTGAGGAAAGGTTTTATCGATCAAAACATCCGCGAACTCACAGCCCTCGCCGGCTAGAGTCCGCATGATCAGATCCTGTACCGGTGAAAAGTTCTCAATGGGGAACGACTCGGTGCCGAGGCCGTCCTGGTTTGAAACGAGCACTAGTTCGTAATCGAGCGTTGCGATCTTTGCGAGACACGTGATAGCGCCTCGCTTGAACCGCAGCTTTTCGACAGAGTCGATCTGCTCGTCTTCGGGCTCGTCGATAATAGTTCCGTCGCGGTCGATGAAAAGAATCTTCTTCATATCTGTCTCGTCTCCTCACTTCGCGGCATGCTCGCTCGATAGTGGGAAAGAGCCTTTAGCAATTTCGAGTTTTCGTTCGGAGTGCCAACTGTGACCCGTAAGCAACCTTCACAGCGTTCGACACCGTTGCGATTTCGGACGACGATTCCTTGTTTGAGTAGAAACTTGTAGATCGCGTCGGCGTCGTCGACCTTGACCAACAGGAAATTCGCGTCTGAGGGGAAGACGGTTTTGACGAAACCGAATTTACCCAGCGAGCGACCGAGGTCGGATCGCTGATCCTTGATCTCCTCGACCCACGAGTCGATCGTGCCGGTGTTGACCAGAGCGTCGAGTGCGAGTCTCTGGCTGATCTCATTGACGTTGTATGGGGGCTTAACTCGATTCATTAGATCGATGATCCGACTGTCAGCGAGTGCGAGTCCGACCCGTGCTCCGGCGAGTCCCCACGCCTTGGAAAAGGTCTGAAGTACGACGAGGTTGGGAAATCGATCGATCTCGTTCTTCAAGGAACCCCTTTCGGAGAAATGTATGTAGGCCTCGTCGACGACGACGATCGAACCGAACCGCTCCACAACTTCGAGCACATCGTCGACCGCGAGTGAGTTTCCGGTCGGATTGTTCGGCGAACAGATGAACATCACTTTGGTCGAGGACGTGTACTGCCGGCAGATCTCCTCTAAGTCGAGTGCGAACTCTGTCGTCAGACAGACTTCGTCGACTCCGACCGCATTGATATCCGCAAATACCTTGTACATGCCGTAGGTCGGCGGAAACGTCATCACGCGATCCTTGCGAGGTTCGCAAAAGATGCGCAGCAAGAGATCGATCGCTTCGTCGCTCCCATTTCCAACGAAGATCTGATCGCTGTTGACGCCATTGATCTCGGCAAGCCGGTTCTTAAGCGTCGAACTAAGCGGATCAGGATATCGGTTCAGCGCGATATCGACCGGAGAGCCGAAAGCGTTCTCGTTCGCGTCGAGGAAGACATCGGCGGCACCGTCAAATTCGTGGCGTGCCGACGAGTAGGGACGAAGGTCTCGTATGTTGTCCCGTGCGAGTGTCAACGGATCGAACATGCCGCACCTCCCAGACTTTCGAGTCGGACTGAGACAGCGCGTTCGTGGGCATTCAAGCCTTCCGCACGCGCCATAACTTCGATCGTCGGGCCGAGCGTGCGGAGTCCGTCAGCGGTCATTCGTTGAAAGGTGATCGTCTTCGTAAAACTATCGACCGACAAACCGCTGAACGCTCGTGCGAATCCGTTTGTAGGTAGCGTGTGGTTGGTCCCCGACGCATAGTCACCGGCGCTCTCGCATGCAAGATTGCCAACGAATACCGAGCCGGCGTTGATGACACCTTCGCTGATCTGTTCGGCATCAGCGGTCGCGATGATCAGGTGTTCCGGTGCGTATTCGTTTACGAGGTCGAGTCCGGTCTGAACACTTTCGACGAGTACCGCCTTTGAATTCGCGATCGCCGTTGTGGCGATATCGTGTCGGGGAAGTTTTGCGAGTTGGAGTTCGACCTCTGCAAGGGTTTTATCGATCAGCTGTTCGCTGGTCGAGACGAGGAGCACCTGACTATCCGTTCCGTGCTCCGCTTGCGACAACAGGTCAGCTGCAACAAATGATGGCACCGCCGTGTCGTCTGCAAGAACCGCGACTTCCGATGGTCCGGCCGGCATGTCTATTGCCACCCCTGCCTGCGAGACCTGCCGCTTTGCTTCGGTAACAAACTGATTTCCCGGACCGAAGATCTTATAGACGATCGGAACGGTTTCAGTTCCATAAGCCATCGCAGCGATCGCTTGAGCGCCGCCGATCTTATAGACCTTTGTCACGCCGCATAGTCGCGCCGCGTAGAGCGTCGCGGCGTTGATCTTACCGTCCTTTCCCGGCGGACTGCACAAGACGATCTCGCGGCAGCCGGCGAGCGTGGCGGGAATTGCCAACATGAGTACTGTCGAGAACAATGGGGCGGTTCCACCCGGGACGTAGAGCCCGACCTTCTCGATCGCGACGCGCTTTCTCCAGCAAATCACGCCGGGCGCGGTCTCGACCTCCGGACGAGTTTCCTCAGGCAGAACATGGAACGTCTCGATATTCTTTTTTGCGACGGCGATCGCATCTTTGAGCTCGTCCGGCACCTCATTAACCGCGGATTCAAATTCCGCTTCGGTGAGCTCGAGTTCCACGAGGTCCACTCCATCGAAACGCCGCGAGTAACCGCGGAGAGCGTCGTCACCTAGCTCTCGTACTTCGCTCAAAATTTCACCCACAGCCGGAATGATCGAATCGCAATTCTGATAGGGTCGCTGGAAAATCTCGCTCCATGTCTCGCGTGCCGGATACTTGATAGTTCTCATAGTTCTCACCTGATCATCTGATCGATCGATAGCACCAAAATGCCTTCTGCTCCGGCTGCCTTGAGACCGTCGACTTTGTCCCAGAAATCGGTTTCCTCGATCACGGCCTGGAACGATACCCAAGCCGGGTCCGCGAGCGGTGTGATAGTCGGGCTGTTTATTCCGGGAAGGATCTGTTCAATTGCTTCGAGGCTGGCTACCGGTGCATTGAGAAGGATGTATTTATTTTGCCGAGCGGCCTTCACACTCCGGAGACGAAACAAAAGTTTGTCGAGGACTCCGCTCACTTCAGGCGTAAGATCCGGACGGGAGATAAAGACCGCTTCCGAAGTCATCACCGTCGCAACTTCTCGAAGACCGTTTGAGAAAAGCGTGCTGCCGGAACTGACAAGATCGCAGACCGCGTCCGCGAGTCCGATCGACGGAGCGATCTCGACCGACCCGCTGATCGCGTGTATTTCAGCGCCGACGCCGTTCGCGTCCAAGTAGCTTTGGAGTGTGCGAGGGTAGCTTGTCGCGACACGCATACCTTCGACGTCTTGAATCGACGCGTACTCGCGGCCTTTCGGTAAAGCGAGGGCCATTCGACATTTTCCAAAGCCGAGCCGTTCGACGATGCAAAGTTCTCGCTGCGATTCCCCCAGCACGTTCTCGCCGACGATGCCGACATCGGCGACACCGTCGGCGACATATTCAGGGATGTCGTCGTCTCGGAGAAAGTAGATCTCGAGAGGGAAGTTGGGGGCGACCGTTTTCAGCTTGCCCATTCCGTTCGAGAAGCCAATGCCGCATTTCCGCAGCAGATCGACCGAGCCTTCGCTAAGGCGTCCCTGCTTTTGGATCGCTACTTTTAGATTTTTTTGATACGAATTGGTCATAAAAAGACAAAAAGCCGCCATCGAGCTTTGTTAAGCCCTGCGCGGTTTCGTTGAAACTGATTTCGATTTACTTAAAAAACGAGATTAGGCCGCGCAATGGTGGTGATGCGCGTGATGATGGTGACGATGAAGATTTGAACTGCGTCTCGTCATGTGAGGGTATATGTAAAACATATCCTCGACTCGATTGCAAGCACTTGTTAGTCGGGAGCCGTTCGGAGATCAATTCGCGGCAAAGAAAAAAGCCGGAACGTTCCGGCTTCATCTCTTAACTAAATTTGTGGTACACCCGGCATGATTCGAACATGCGACCCCTTGATTCGTAGTCAAGTACTCTATCCAGCTGAGCTACGGGTGCGTAAAAACGCGAATAGGTAGACTACAAACCCCAGCCAGCCGTGTCAAGTTTGTCACTTAGCGAAGTAGCCCTGACGTGCACGAGGGATCAGATCCGTACGATCCAGTTCGACCTTTATCGCTCGCCATTTACCATCTCGTTTGTCGTTCGATGATTGGTACTCAACTGTGTACAGCGTTCGAAGATCGGCCGCTACGAGGGCGTACAGTCGTCCCATGTCATCGAGGCGCTTGATCGTATTGAGCATTCCGCCGGTACGGTCAGCGATCAACTGAAGTCGCGAACGAGCGGCGGAGTACATCGCAACTTGGCGGGGTGTTGGATCAGCAAGTCGGGCGGGATCACCCGTCGGAAGGGCAAGCGGGTAGATAGTAATGCCCTGCGCGTCAGCCCGGTCGAGAATCCGGCGCAGCGTTTCGTTCGTTTCCGGTTTCAGAGCGGTCAGTACCTGATCGTCCTTAAGATTCGAAAGCAACTTGCGATCACTATTCTGCGCATCGGTGTCGACTCCGTCGGTCAGCACAACGATCGCTTTCCGGCGGGTCCTTTCGTTTGCGAGTTTATCGAGCGCGAGTTGCAGGCCTTTGTAAAAGTTTGTCTCACCCGAGCCGTTGGCAACAGAGATCGAGTGGTAAGCGACTCGATGATCGGAAGTGAAATCGTTGAGAAGGTTTACCTTGTTATAGAACTCGACGACGGCGATGCGATCCTCAGGACCGAGAGCGTCGAGGAAACGCGCGGCCGCGAGTTGGATATTCTGCCGAAACGTGCGAGTAGAACCGCTCATGTCAAGCATCATCACGACGCTAAACGGAGCTGCTGACGTTTCAAATCGTGTGATCTCCTGTTTTTCGCCGTCTTCGAAGAGAGAGAAGTTCGAACGCGACAGCGTTGTGATCGAGCGGCCACGGTCATCGACTACCCCGACGTTCACCCGTACGATCGAGGAGTCGACCCGAACCAGATCATCGATCTGGC
>DATEOJ010000212.1:0-7553 GCA_035274235.1 Pyrinomonadaceae bacterium | reverse complement strand
TAAGCCTTCCCAAACACTAACGACTCCGGCTCCGAGGTTTTTGATCATCATCGTTCAGCCGATTAAAGTTTGCAGTTAGAGATTTGCGTTGTCAAGCGAATGTTTTTGCGCGCAATTCATCCACAACTTGCGAAAGAGTTTCCTCGATTTCATCATTTCCTGTGTCGTCAGTGATGACAGCAATTAGAGCGAAGGGCAAGCTCGTCAGACGTCGCAATTCCCACGCTTCGCGGTCCGGTTGTGATCGTCGCGAGAACCAAAGTGCGTCGATATCCGAATCAAGCACGTCGACCGAAGCGTCGAGTTGCTTCAGTGTTTCTTTTCCGTCCGGGGAAAGCAAAGCACGGCGGAGGGTCCAGCCGTGCTTCTCATACTGCGTGATGATTTCGTCGACCGCAGAGGGTTCGATCATTTCTTTGCGTTTGTCTCTTGACGTTCCTTCGGAGTGATCACCGTAACGTTAGAGTTCATGTTTGCATTCATCGGGAGCGGCACCATGTTATTGCTTACGGCGTTGGCGGCGATCTTTTCTTTTTGATCACGTCCCATGCCGGGCGATTTGAATGTGCCCGCAAACATCTCACCGATCGCGAGTTTCCATGAACCGTCCTCTTTGACGAAACCGAGATCTTCCCAATGACTCTCCTTGGCATTCCAGACTTCGACCGCGCCGGAGTCGCCGTTCACTCGTTCGTCGCGAATCTCAGGTAACGTCTCGGAAAATGTCGTCGCGGTGAATCCATTCTCGTAAATTTTTTCGACTGGATTGTTTTGTCGAGCGGCCACCATCTGCGCAAAGTCCTGACTCTTCTTCGACATCGCGGCTTTGATCTTCTCGGTGTCCTTTGACTTCACCGCGGCATACAGACGCTTATATCCGTCGGTCGGCGTACTGGCCGAACCGCCGTCATTCGGAGATTCACAAGCGAATGTGATCAGAAGTAGAACCGTTAGCAAGGCGGTAAGTAATAAACTACGCATAATGTTCGTGGTTATTCGGTTTATAGTAACTATGTCGAAAGTATAAAAGACTCCCGCCGCCAAGTAAATTGATGTTCGGTGAACATAAATGAAAGCACTGCGTGTAAAAGAACGGACGGCTAACATCGCAGACGTCGCTAGGCCCGACTATCAGGGCGAAGCTCTTGTCCGCGTTACCAAGTCGGGCCTGTGCAACACGGACATCGAGATCGTGAGAGGTTATGCCGGATTTGACGGAACGATAGGACACGAGTTCGTTGGTGTAGTCGAATCATGCGAGAGTGTTGCCGGCCTTGTAGGCAAACGAGTTGTCGGGGAAATAAATGTAGGATGCGGGGTTTGTGCTCTCTGCATGGGTGGCGACCCTCGTCATTGCCCAACTCGCACGGTGCTGGGTATTCATGGTCGTGACGGAGCTCACGCCGAATTTCTCTCTCTTCCCGCGAGAAACCTGATCGAAGTGCCGGACGCCGTCTCTGACGAATCCGCCGTCTTTGCCGAGCCGCTCGCCGCGGCACAAGGCATAGCGGAACGTGTTTCGATCGATCCCGGCTCGCGGATCGCGGTGATCGGTGACGGCAAGCTCGGTCTTTTATGCGCGATGAGCCTCAAACTGAGTTCTGACTCGGTGACGCTGATAGGAAGGCATAAAGAAAAACTCGCGATCGCGGGGAAGCGCGGGATAGAAGGCGTGGCTGCCGATAATGCCGAAGCTTTGAAGAAGTCGTTCGATATCGTTGTCGAAGCAAGCGGCAGCGAGTCAGGGTTTGCCGCGGCTATGGACCTTGTAAAACCTCGAGGCACGATCGTGTTGAAGTCGACATTCCACGGTGACCCGCGTTGGGACGCGGCCCGGGTGGTCGTCGATGAGATATCGGTAGTTGGGTCCCGATGTGGCCGGCTTGCACCCGCGATCGAACTTCTTGCATCTAAACGCGTGCAGGTCGACGATCTTATAAGTGAAGAATTTCCTTTGGCTGACGGGGTCTCCGCTCTCCGGGCCGCGGAGGCAAAGGGAATTTTAAAGGTGCTGTTGAGGCCGTAGATACCTTCGGTAGGGACAGCGGTTTTGCTATAATCGTCCCACAGTTTTCTTGCCCGGCCCTGAGCTAAGGAGAATTTTAGGTATGTTCGAACGTCGGAGAAGAGGGTTGAACCTTGGTGAGTTGTTGTTTTTTGCTGCTGCCCTGGCGATGGCTCCGTCCGCCTTTTCGCAGGTCTCTCCTCAGGCCACTCCGCCCGCGACCGCTAATGCCGCCTCGTCTTCGTTCGCAGAAGTTGCGAAGAAAGTCGGAGCCGCGGTTGTCAGTATCGATACCAAAGGTAAGACTCCGGACGTAACGAGTCGCACTGAGCCCGCACCAAACGATTCAGACGACATCATGGAGTTCTTTCGTCGTCAAATGCCGCGTCGACCGGCTTACTCGGTCGGGAGCGGTTTTTTTGTAGATAAGGCGGGCTACGTTCTTACTAACTATCACGTGGTCGAGGACGCGGCGAAGATAACGGTCAAACTCGAGTCGGGTGAAGAGTATAGTGCGACAGTCGTCGGCGTGGATGACGAGACCGACCTGGCGGTGTTGAAAGTCGAGGCCGGTCACGATGTTCCGTATGTGAAACTCGCAAACTCGGATCAGGCCCGCGTGGGTGACTGGGTGCTTGCGATCGGATCGCCCTTCGGACTCAACCGCAGCGTGACGGCCGGCATCATCTCGCAGACAAATCGCGAAACTCCCTCGACAACTCTCTTCCAGCGTTTCATCCAGACCGATGCCGCAATCAATCGCGGCAATTCCGGTGGGCCGTTGGTAAACATGGACGGCGATGTGATCGGTATCAACTCACAGATCGCGACGTCGACCGGCGATTACAACGGCGTCGGGTTCGCTCTGCCATCTAACGAAGCGTCGAATGTTTTCAATCAGATCGTAAAGGCGGGAAAAGTGCGTCGCGGCTATCTCGGCGTCGGGCTTGAGACCGTCAAGGCTGAATTTGCGTCGGTTTACGGTCTCAAGGAAGCGAAGGGTGCGATCGTTGTGGAGTTGAAGGATCGTGCGAGTGCGGCGGGTGTAGCGGGTTTGAAGATCGGTGATGTCATCGTCGAGTTTAACGGCGAAGCGGTAGTAGGAGCGCAGGATTTGATCGAACGCGTTTCGGCGACTACGCCGGACAATTCGGTCAACATCGCGTATTTGCGTGAGAACGGAACCGGGTTAGATCGTCGCACGACCGCGATCCGCCTTGGAGAACGACCGGCGCGGAATTTGAAGGGTGAAGAGTCGTCGCGCATGAAGCTTCCGCTCGAGAAGACCAAAGAGGAAGTAAAGCCTTTTGGTCTGACGCTTGTCGACCTGACGCAGCAACTCGCCGCGTCGCACAAGCTCGAAGGTCAGAAGGGAGTACTCGTCAAGGAAATCAATCCGGAAAGCTATATCGCCGATGTGAAACTGTCGAATGGCGGCGATGCTCTCGGGGAAGGTGATCTCATCCAGCGATTCAATCGGGCGCCTGTCAGCGATGTTAAATCGTTTAGCGAGGCGGTCGGCAAGTTGAAAAAGGGCGATGCCGTCGTCCTTCATGTCGTGACTTACGATGTGCGTCAGCGATCATTGCAGTTGAAGATCGTGCAGTTCACAGTGCAGTAACCTTAAGCCCCTAGTCCAAGAGTCCCAAGTCCCAGGTCCGTCGAGGGCCTGGGATTTCTCTTTAGCCAACAGCCAATAGCTAATACTTCCCCCCTCCTTCCAACCCTAGTTTGCGTTGCGAAACCGGGAACCTTAGACTTTGAGTTTGCAATCAAACAACAAATAAACACATTCCGAGACTTGGGACTTCTGAGACTAAGGACTTGAGACTTAACTTATGGCAAAAGCAAAAGAAGCGAAGATCACGAAAAAGCCGGCAAAGTACTTCAACTATATCGGTGGTGAGTGGGTGAAGAGCACGTCGGGCGAATGGTTCGAGAACGTCAACCCCGCGGACACGAGCGATGTTGTCGGACGTTTTCCGAAATCGAATGCGGAAGACATGAACCAAGCGGTCGCGGCCGCAAAAAGTGCGGCGAAAAAGTGGCGACTCACTCCGGCACCGAAACGTGCCGAGCTGCTGTTCACACTCGGCGAGATCCTTCGCGAGCACAAAGATCAGTACACGCGCGATATGACGCGCGAGATGGGCAAGATCGTCAAGGAAGCGGGTGGCGATGTTCAGGAAGCGATCGACTGCACCTATTACACTGCGGGAGAAGGCCGACGTCTGCACGGCTTCACGACTCCGGCCGAGATGCCGAACAAGTTCGCGATGTGCGTTCGTCAGCCGGTCGGTATCTGCGGTTTGATCACCCCCTTCAATTTCCCGATGGCGATCCCGTCGTGGAAATTGATCCCGGCACTGGTCTGCGGAAACACGGTTGTCATCAAGTCGGGCGAAGATGTTCCGCTATCTGCTCTGAATCTCGTAAAGGCGTGTGAGAAAGCTGGGATCCCGAAAGGCATTGTTAACCTGATCAATGGTCACGGAGCGGATGTCGGTCCGGCCCTTGTCGGACATCCCGATGTCCGACTGATCTCGTTCACCGGTTCGACAGACACCGGACGAATCATCGCCGAACAATGCGCTCGTGAGAACAAGATCGTCTCGCTCGAGATGGGTGGTAAGAACGCGATCATCGTGATGGACGATGCGGATGTCGACAACGCGGTTGAAGGTTCGTTGTGGGGA
This sequence comes from Pyrinomonadaceae bacterium, assembly GCA_035274235.1. Classification (GTDB taxonomy): domain Bacteria; phylum Acidobacteriota; class Blastocatellia; order Pyrinomonadales; family Pyrinomonadaceae; genus OLB17. The sequence goes on along the minus strand of DATEOJ010000212.1, from coordinate 2,852 downwards.
GCGTTCGGGACAAGCGGACAGCGCTGTACGGCATCCTCGCGACTCGTCGTTCATAAGAAAATCTACAAGAAATTCGTGGCAAAGCTTGTCGAGCGTGCGAAGAACCTCCGGGTCGGAAACGGTCTCGATGCGAAGACCGAGGTCGGACCGGTTATCCACGAAGGTGCGATGAACAACATTCTGCGCTACATCGAGATCGGGCTAAAGGAAGACAAGGCGACGCTCGCATGCGGGGGGAATCGTCTGACTAAAGGCGACTACAAGAATGGCTGGTTCATCGAACCGACTGTGTTCTCAGACGTCGCACCGAACGACCGAATCGCGCAGGAAGAGATCTTCGGACCGGTGACATCAGTCATCCCGTTCTCGACGCTCGATGAAGCGATCGAGATCGTCAACGGTGTGAAGTACGGTCTGTCATCGGCCATTTACACGCAGGATGTCAACAAGTCCTTCTACGCGATGCAGGAACTCTACACCGGAATCTGCTATGTGAACTCGGCGACGATCGGTGCTGAAGTTCACCTGCCGTTTGGCGGAACGAAGGGAACCGGCAACGGTCACCGCGAAGCCGGAACGCAGGTGCTGGATATCTTTACCGAGTGGAAGTCGTTGTACGTCGATTACTCGGGCAAACTGCAGAAGGCGCAGATCGACGAAGTCGAGATATAGTTTTACGCACAGGTCAGAACCGGGAGCGGTAGCGACCGGGTCACCCGCCAGATGCTCGGAGTTTGATGGGTTACACTGTCGCTACGGCTCCCGGTTCTTGACTGCTGTTGCAGCTGGTCGTTCTTTTATTTCCTCAACGGTACAGTCGTGCGGAACGTCTCTATCGACGACCGGCCTAATGTAAGATCAAGACTTCACGGTTCAACCTTACTGAATCTTATTTGAGTGCGGTTCAGGCAGTTTGACGCGAATGGTTGGTTTGGTGCGGACCACCGCGTCGGCCCGGTTCACCTCGATCTCTATGTCGTTACTATCACCGTTCTCGGTGTTCGCTGGATAAAATCCTATTACGTACTGCTTTTTTAACTCGGCGGCAATATTTTGAAACGCGATGGAAAAATCGGTCCCGTCCGCAGCATATAACCTTCCCCCGGTAGCAACCGCGATAGAGTTAAGGTCCTTCACGGGTGGGGTCTTTATCAGCTCGCTGTAAGAAATCGTTTTTACGTTCGACGGGAGCAAGCGGCGAGTTTGATAAAAGATGGTGTAGACGACAATATCCGATTCAACGAGGGTGCTCAGAAGTTTTTCATGACTAACCTTTCCGTCAACGTCACCGTCAGTGAGCACGATTACTGCCTTCTTTCCCGTCACCGGAGAAAACTCCTTTGTTATGAGGCGGTACAGTGCGTCATTCATTACTGACCCCGCCCCGCCGACCCGCTCGAGATGATTTATTGCTCCTTTCAATCGACTCATGTCAGATGTGAACTCTTTAAGGAGCATATTGACGCCGCTATCGAAACTCACTACGATTCCCCGATCTTCCGGCGCCGCCATTTTTAGAAAAGCGCGTGCACCGTTCGCAAGACTGCCAAGCACCCCACTTGTGCTCCCGCTGGTGTCAACGACTATTGCAAATGTAACGGGCCCGTCCTGGCTGGCGAAGAACTCAATAGGCTTGACGACACCGCGCTGCTTTACGCTAAAGCTCTCCTTTGTCAGTCCCGCAATGTTCCGGCCGGCAGCGTCACTGACGATCACCGGCACATTTACAAGCACTGTTTTAATAGCTATCGGCCGGTCGTCCTGACTCGGTATGGGAACCTGTGCCTTTGTGCCATCAAGGAAAGAGAGCACGGTCAAAAAAGTAAGCGGCAGTAAAAATCTGGACGTCATGCGAAAAACAAACCTGGAAAGAATCACTTAAATTCCTGGAGGCGCCAGCTCAGCCCAATTTACCCTCGAACCCAAGGCAAGGTTGGTACGCGTTTCCACGATTGTTATATGCTTTTCAATAGATTGTCCAGACACTGGGCTGGGTTACCCGGTCGCTACTGCTCCCGGTTCTGACTGCTGCGTTTTTTTCTGGCGCGGAAAGGAGAAATGGCATAGAATCGTCAGCCTACATTTCTCCCATATGATCGAAGAAGCACGTGAAATTCTGCGGCACCGATTCGGCTACGACGCGTTTCGGATGAACCAGGAGGCGGCTATCGAGTCCGTCTTGGGTGGCCACGACTGCGTCGTACTGATGCCTACAGGTGGCGGCAAGTCGCTCTGTTATCAAATACCCGCGCTCATGTTCGACGGTCTCACCGTCGTGATCTCGCCACTGATCGCATTGATGAAGGACCAGGTCGACTCATTGCGGACCAACGGTGTCGATGCCGCATTTCTTAATTCGACGCAGACGTCTGTAGAGCAGGTTGATGTCTTTCAACGCATACGGAGCGGTTCCACAAAACTCCTCTACGTCGCTCCAGAGCGGCTCCTGCAGAGCGGTGATCGATTCATCGAGTTTCTGCGCGGGATAAACGTTTCGCTGTTTGCGGTCGACGAAGCCCACTGCATCTCGAGTTGGGGGCACGATTTCAGACCTGAATACCTGCGCCTCGCGGCTTTGAAACGAGAGTTTCCAAATATCCCGCTGATCGCGTTGACTGCGACCGCCGATAGTCCGGTTCGAAAAGATATTCTCGAACGACTCACGATCCCGGACGCGACGGTCTTCGCCTCGAGCTTTAACCGACCGAACATCTACTACGCCGTCGAGCCGAAGCGAAACTCTTACGGGCAGCTGCTTAGTTTCCTCGCGGACAGAAAGGATCAGAGCGGGATCATTTACTGCCTCAGCCGGAATTCGGTCGACTCGCTTGCGGCTGACCTACAGGACGAAG
>DATEOJ010000211.1:0-21197 GCA_035274235.1 Pyrinomonadaceae bacterium | reverse complement strand
GTCGCTGGAAACAATATTTGCTGCTCGCGTTTCGCACCTTCGATGTACGCCATCAGTTCTCCTCACCTCGTTCCTGTAATTCTAATACAGGTTGTAGTAAGGACTAGTTTTGACACGGCCTCTCACGCTGGGGGCTATATGCTGTCACTCGCTACGCGAGTTGCACTCCAGACCTTAAGTGGACGACTACGGCGTCGGCTCCTTACCCTGGTTTATGAAGTCGTCCATCTGCTGCGTGCTTTGTTCGATCTCCTGCATCAGACGGTCGGCGTAACCCTTCTTATCGATCTTCCATTCGCCATCCTCAAGGACGAACGACACTGTCTCCCAAGTGCCGAAGGTGTTCTTGACCTGGAGCGTGGCTTTGTCGCCGTCGATCTTCTCATCACGAAACTCGACGACCTTCTGTCCCTCGTTGAACAACGTCTCTTGTTTGACGACATCATCGAGCGTGGTGCTTTGCGCCTTCGCTTGCTGCTCGTGCATTTTGATCGACTCCGCGGATAGGCGAAGCTTCATCCCCGTCGTGTCTTTCTTCTTCGCGGCGTTGATATAGCTCTTGAAGGTCTCGACCGGTGTATTCGGTTTACCGCTGCTCGAGCAGCCGCTCGCCAGCATCGCGACGACAACGGCCATCGTCAGAATGCTCGTGCGCACAAACATAAAACTCTTTGCATTTCGCATCGGTTACGCGTTAAAAACAAGAGTATAGCTTAGTCATGAGGAGCGGGAAAAAGAGTGGAGCGTAAAAAAATGACTGCCGAAGAGGTTGAAAGTCACCTTGGTTCGACCGGTGGCTGGACGGTCGACGGTGAATATCTTTACAAGCGGTACGAATTCGCGAACTTCGCTGAAAGCCTGGATTTTGTTAACAAAGTCGGAGCGATCGCGGAAAACGCCGATCATCATCCAGACATTACTTTTGGCTGGGGTTACGCCGAGCTTCGAACGATGACGCACGACCGCGGCGGTATAACTGACGTCGATTTCGCGTTGGTGAAGGAGATTGACACGATCTAGGTCGAACTAAATGTAACGCGAGGCCAATCGGAGCCTTGGAAATCGCGTCTTCTTCTGCCGCGTAGCGGACAGATGCCTTTAGCCGTGGGTGGAGCGCTTCGCGGAGCCCACGGTTACGGATCGACAAGGCAAGGTTGCCGCGTCAGCGGCAAGTGCAGCAGTCGAAATTTATTTACAACGTCAACACTGTGTTTACCAAACCGTCCCCGATTGTGCACCTGCCGCTGACGCGGCAGCACCGCGGAATTGACCGCCTACCGTGGGCTCCGCGAAACGCTCCACCCACGGCTAAAGGCATGTGTCCGCTACGCGGCCTAAGTCGTACCCGCAACCTCACCGTCAGCCGAAGCTAGTTCGCCTCCGCACAGTCAGCGGGCAGATCCTTTTGAAGTTTTATTTCCGGATCGACGTAGGCATCTTTTGAGAAATCGAATGTCTGGTTGATCTCCGCCACACCGTACCGACACTCCTCGCCCTGCCGGTAGGTGAACGTCGCGACGATGCGGCGCCTTTTCGTCTGGCTCGGTGCGAACGATGCTAACTCTTCCCAGTCATCGCCGGCAAAATAGATCTTGAGCGGTTGGATCTTCTCCGTCGCAAGTTTCTCTTCAACCCGGGCCTTCAACTCTTTACTGAAATACGTGCCCGCTATCGGCATCCTGGAGACATCGGTTGTTCCGCGCAGACGAAGGGAGTCGTACTCGGAAACCATCTTCTGGTATTTCGTTACACCACCTGAGAAGTCGATCACGATCGGCGACATCGCGAGATTCTCCGACAACGAGCGCGGAAAGGTCAGTGTATTCGTCAGTCGAAACTCGTTGTTCCAGACGCCCGACTTCGTGGTGTTTGTTAGCAGCAGCAGAATTGGGATCGCCTTGTTCCGACCGAGAACGCCGGGCGCGAGACCGATCTTGAATTCGGTTGAGGGCAGATCTTCCGCCGCAAACTGGATCGAGTATTGATAGAGCGCGGTGATGTCGCCCCGAGGTCCGACCTCCGCGTAAAGCGTGTACTTGAGCTTCTCGTGATCCTCGGGATTCCGCGTCGTGATCACGTAGTCGCCGAGCTTCGACTTGAACTTGAGGTACATCCAGACCGGCTCACCATCCAGGATCTTTTTTGCCTCGACGGCCTTCGCTTCCGCAAACGTCTTTACGTCTGCCTTGCTCAGCACCATCTGCACATCCACGTTCATCACAGCCGGCTTGGGAACCGGCAGTTTGCTCTCTTCCTCCAAACGTCGATCATGCTCGGCATCCTCTTGTACGGCCCTAACTTTCCGATCGCCTCGATCGCGAATACGTTGCGATTGCCTTATCTGTCCGTCTGTTACCGACCAGCCGAATAGCACTATGACCACAATGAGAACGGTTTTCTTCACATTAAACCTCGTCGTAAGAATTAGGAGAGTCGGATGCTAATAATTATAGCGAGTGAGAGGGAGGCGACAAACTTTCATCGCGGTCTTCTCTGCGAGCTTAGCGGCACGAGTCAGAACCGGGAGCCGTAGCGACCGGGTAGCCCGTAATGACGTGTGACGGTAAGGCGTTTTTGAACACGGATGGAACGGATTGAGCGGATTAGAACGGATCTGAAGAAGAAGAAGAGAAAGAACACCCGCCACTAATCCGTCCAAATCCGTTTGATCCGTTCCATCCGTGTTCAAAAGCGATGATGACTGCAAGTGGTTATCGGGTTACCCGGTCGCTACTGCTCCCGGTTCTGACTCATGCCTCCGAGCACGCAGAGAAGAGACGGCGACAAACTGAAGTTTGTCGTCCGGGGCGGGATTCGATAGAATCTTTGGTTCAGTTTAGCCGCAATCAAATAAGCTTATGTCCAATGTACCTATTACAGTTGCGCATGGAGACGGCATCGGGCCGGAGATCATGGACGCGACCCTTCATATCCTGAAAGAAGCCGGTGCTCGCCTCGACATCGAGACGATCGAGATCGGCGAGAAAGTCTATCTCGCCGGCAACACGGCCGGTATCGCACCCGAGTCGTGGGACTCGCTTCGACGTACAAAAGTATTTCTCAAGGCCCCGATCACCACGCCCCAGGGCGGCGGCTTCTCGTCGCTAAACGTTGCGGTCCGCAAGACGCTTGGCCTTTACGCGAACATCCGTCCGTGCGTTTCATATCATCCGTTCGTCGCGACAAAGCATCCGGTGATGGACGTCGTCATCGTTCGCGAGAACGAAGAAGACACATACGCCGGGATCGAATATCGCCAGACGGATCAGGTCGAGGAATGCCTCAAGCTGATCTCGCGTCCGGGTTCGGAGAAGATCGTTCGCTATGCGTTCGAGTACGCGAAGAACTTTAACCGCAAGAAGGTCACATGCTTCATCAAGGACAACATCATGAAGCGGACCGACGGTCTCTTCCATCGCATCTTCGACGAGGTCGCGACGGAATACCCGGGTATCGAGGCGGATCACTGGATCGTCGATATCGGTTCGGCAAAGCTTGCCGACACGCCGGAGAATTTCGACGTTATCGTGATGCCGAATTTGTACGGTGATGTTCTATCGGATGTCGCGGCGCAGATCGCGGGTTCGGTCGGACTTGCAGGTTCGTCGAACATCGGTGAGAAGGTCGCGATGTTTGAAGCGATCCACGGTTCGGCACCGCGTCGTGCGGGACAGAATCTTGCAAACCCATCCGGACTCTTCCTTGGTTCGATCCTCATGCTCGTTCATATCAACCAGCCTGATGTCGCGACTGCGGCGCACAACGCGTGGTTGAGAACGATCGAAGACGGCGTTCATACGTACGACATGTACAAAGAAGGCGTCTCGAGTGAGAAGGTCGGTACGCGTGAGTTTGCGGAAGCGGTCGTGGCGCGACTTGGTCAGAAGCCCGAGAAACTCAAAGCGGTCGAGTACGCGGCGAACGTGATCGCGGCCGGTGATGCGAAACCGATCGTGACGATGACCGATCGTCAGAAGAAAGAACTTGTCGGCGTCGATGTGTTCCTCGATTGGTGGAAAGGTTCGTTCTACGGTGTCGCGGATGAACTCGGCAAGTTGGTTGAAGCAGCGAACGGCGACGGTCTGAAACTTCTCAACATCGCGAACCGCGGCGTGAAAGTTTATCCGGGCGGTTTGCCGGATACGTTCACGGTCGATCACTGGCGTTGTCGGTTCATCGCGGACGCCGGCGAGGGAACCGTTGTCACACCGTCACAGATAATTTCTCTTCAACAGCGTCTGACCGAAGCCGGTCTCGATGTGATAAAGACGGAGAACTTGTACAACTTCGACGGCGCGAAAGGTTACTCGGCGTAACGCAGAGTTATCGATGGAGACAAGGCCGTCCGAAAATGGGCGGCCTTTTGTTTTGAGAATTCGGGTTAATCGAATCCACCCGATGCCCCGTTAGGGGCGAAATGTTTGTAGAATCGCAACGCCCCTCGATTCACGCTCCGTAGGAGCGAAATGTTTATTTGGACATCTCACTCCTAACGGAGCGGGCTTCATTTGGCGTGCTGATTCTACAAACATTCGGCTCCTAACGGAGCGCGGCCGCGTAGCCGACATCGGAATGAATTTCGATGGGTGCACTTGCCGCTGACGCGGCAATGTCGCGATGTCGAACTTGTTCCGTGGGCTCCGCCCTTCGGGCTTCACCCACGGCTAAACGCATGTGTCCGCTACGCGGCCAAATCAAAGATGCTAGTTTATCCAGAAATCGGATCGCCCACTGCCATACTTCCGGCAGGATAGAGACGTTCGAACTCCGGATCGCCATGCAGCTTTGCCAGATCCGGGTCCTGCCGCGTCCAGACCGGGTTTCGATAGCCTGCCTCCCACGCCTTGGCGAGCGCCGTCATTGCTTCTTTTGGCCGATCCATCTCACACAACGTACACGCGCTGTTGTAAAGGATCATGGTGTCGTCCGGTCGCAGTGCCATCGCAAGATCGAGTTCGCGTTGCGCGTCGTCGAAGCGACCTTGGTATGCGTAGTTGCCGGCTAGCAGGACCCGGACGCGAGCATCTTCGGGCGTTTTCTTTAGCTGGGCTTCGAAGATCGCGATCTCGCGATAGGTGTAGTTCTTCAACGCGTCGGTCTTTCCCATCGCACCGAGCGCGTTATGGATCGGGATCGTCGTGTTGTAGTTTTCGCCGGCGTGAGCGAGAGCGTCTTCCATGATGTCGACGACTTCCTGATAACGGCCCGATTCAAAAAGTGCCCGGCCGAACAGATGATATCCACCGTCGATATCGGGATCGCGTGCAAGAGCGGCACGGATCTTATCGACCGCCGCTTCATAACGACCCTGCGCAAAATCGAGCCACGCCTCAGCGCAGCGGATCTCGGGTTCGTCCCGACCGGTCGCGATCGCTTTTTGCGCGGCGGCGTTCACACGGTCGATCCACTCTTGCTTCCGCTCGAAGTAGTAGTAGAACTGAGCACAGACATTTGCGATGGCAGCATGTGCGACGGCGAAGCTCGGATCCAGTGCGACCGCGTTCTCATACATCTGAAGCGCGAACTGCATGTCCTGACGACCAACACGGCGTGCAAAGTTTCGTCCGCGGAGATACAGATCGTATGCATGAAGATTCTCGGTCGGCTTCGCGGCGAGCGCTTCCTGTTCTTCCGACGAGAGCGTGATGCGAAGCGCTGCGGCGATCTTCGACGCGATCTCGTCCTGGACCGCGAAGACGTCTTCCATCTCACGGTCATACCGCTCGGACCAGATCGGGAAGTCGGTAGCCGCGTCGACAAGCTGCGCGTTGATTCGAAGACGACTACCCGCGCGACGCAAACTTCCGACAAGTACATGCGAAGCACCGAGTTCCTTACCGACGTGTTTCGCCGTCACCGTCTTATCGCGATATGTCATCACGACCGCACGTGAAAATGTTCTAAGGCGTTTGATCTTCGAAAGCTCGGTCGTGATGTCCTCAGTGATTCCGTCGCGGAGATACTCGTCTTCCTTCATGCCGCTCAGGTTTTCGAAGTAGAGGACGGCGATCGAATGTTCCCGGGATTGAGGGGCCTGCGTGCTATGGACCGCATTCTCGCCCGAGTGACGACCGGAAGTAAGATCGCGTTTCAGACGCTTGAGCGCCGTCTTAAGATCGGTCGCCGACTGGAAACGCAGATCACGATCCTTCTCGAGAGCTTGTGAAATTATGCGGTCGAGATCACTGGGCAGAGCGGCGTTCAACTGACTCGCCGGCGTCGGCTCGCGGTTCAGTATCGCATCAAACACGACGGCCGCCGTGTCGCCAAGGAACGGGAGCAGGCCCGTCGCCATCTGATACAAGATCGTTCCGAATGAGAAGAGATCGGTCCGCGTGTCCGTCACCTCGCCGCGTGCCTGCTCGGGTGACATGTACGCTACGGTCCCCATCGCAGTACCGCGGGAAGTAAGGTCGTCGACGACGATCGCCGTCGGTATGTTGGAGTCGGACGTTTGTTTTTGACGCTCGATCTTAGCGAGTCCGAAGTCGAGGATCTTCGCTTGGCCGCGGGACGTGACGAAGATGTTGGCCGGTTTTAGATCGCGGTGGATTATCCCTTTTGAATGCGCCGACTCGAGTGCGTCGACGATCTGAACGCCAAGCGACAGCACCGATTCGATCTCCATCGGACCACGCCGGATCCGGTCAGCGAGCGACTCGCCGTCGAGCAGCTCCATGACGATGAAATGCTCGGAATCATGCTGCTCGATCCCGTGGATCGTGCAGATGTTCGGATGGTTCAATGCCGACGCGGCGCGTGCTTCGCGCTGAAAGCGCTGGAGCAGCGAGTCGTCACTCGCGAGCGCAGGAGAGAGGAACTTGAGTGCGACGTGACGACCAAGGTTGGTATCCTCGGCCTCATACACCACACCCATGCCGCCTTCTCCAAGCTGCGAAGTCACACGATAATGCGATATCGTCTTTCCGATCACGGTATGTCGTAAGGGAGCGAGGTCTTAGTTTAGGTGAACAGCGAGAAGAGTAGTACAGGCTCACTGACCCGTCAAGGTAATTACGCGATTTGCGCTCATCGCATAAGTTTTTTACTTTTAAGGCAATGCGGACAAAGCTAAGAACTTGGGTAGCGGTCGTCATGATCCTCATACTGGCGCTGACGTTTGGTGTGTCTGCACAAACGAAACCCGTTCCCAAGACCCTCTTCTACGATTCGGAAGGGAGCGAGATCACGAACAACGAGTTCGTCGACATTCGTATGGCGAACCCGAACTATCCTGACAGCACGATCGTCAAAACGCTCGACGATGGAACGGTCGTGTTTCGTCTCCAGAAGGTTCCGCAAGAAGGCGGCGTGGCACCGGCTTTTTCAGTGCGAACACTCGACGGCAAAACGGTGACCTCGAGCGATCTGAAGGGCAAGGTCGTCGTACTGAGCTTCTGGTTCATCGGCTGCCCCGCATGCCAGGGGATGGAACCGAAGCTGAATGCGTTCAAATCGAAATTCGCCGACCGCGATGACGTGATCTTTCTTGCAATGACAGCCGATCCTGCTCGGGCTGTGAAGAACTACCTCGCGAAAGAGAAGTTTGACTATCTTCAAGGCACCGACGCTAAGACCGCGATGGACGCGTTTGTATTCAGGACGTACCCGAAGAACCTCGTCATCGATCGATCGGGAAAGATCGTCTACTGGCGGAGCACTATCAAAGCGTGGGACAAATTTGAGTCGACGGTGCGTGCGGAGTTAGGGAAGAACTAAGATCCCGTGGCAGCAGAACTAGCACGCGACCTCATCGAAAAAAGCCGGTCGTGAACGTGAAGAATAAGGAGTTCGAAATGCATACCTCAAGATTTAGACTCGTCGGCTTGATACTCGCCCTTTGCTTTCTCGGGTCGTGTTCCGGTAACGCAGGAAATACCAACACTCAAGTGAACGGCAATTCGGGAAACGCTACCGGCGCGTCTAATAACGCATCGCAATCCGATGCGAAGGCCGAGTATCCCGAAGGTGTGAAGGACGAGTTTTTGAAGTCGTGCGTAAAGGCGGGCAGCGACGCGAAGTTTTGTGCGTGCGTATTCGACAAGGTAAAGAGCAAATATTCGTTTGAAGAGTTCTCGGTTATTGAGTCGAAGATCAACGCCGGAACTGCTCCCGATGACTTCGTCGAATTTAGCGGTAAGGCTCGCGCGGAATGTGCGAAGAATAAGTAAACGAGTGGCTAAACGAAAACAACCCGTCGTATCGATCATCATGGGCAGCAAGTCTGACTGGCCAACGATGAAGCACGCCGCCGATATGCTCGACGAATTCGGCGTCGCTCATGAGTCGAAGATCGTGTCCGCGCATCGCACACCCGATCTTCTTTTCGAATTCGCGAAGTCCGCAGAGTCGCGCGGGATCGAAGTCATCATCGCCGGTGCCGGTGGAGCGGCGCATCTTCCCGGGATGTGCGCATCGCAGACGGTCTTGCCGGTTCTCGGTGTTCCGGTTGAAAGCCGTGCGTTGAAAGGTCTCGACTCACTCCTCTCGATCGCGCAAATGCCCGCGGGAGTTCCGGTCGGTACGCTCGCGATCGGTGAAGCCGGCGCGAAGAACGCGGGCCTGCTAGCGGTCTCCATACTCGCTAACTCACGTCCCGAACTTCGAAAGAAGCTCGCCGCGTTCCGTTCCCGCCAAACCAGAACTGTACTGAAGACAAGACTTAAATAATCGGCATCGAAAATTTCTTGACACCCGTCGAGTCGGCGGGTTTCAATCTTAGTGGAGCTATTTCCCGCCTCCTATCCCGCCTGATCCCGAGGTCATGTCCTTTATGAACTCGCTAAAATGCAGTAATTGCGGACTAACAAATTTTGCGGACGTTTTTGACTGTCGACGTTGCGGCGAATCGCTGTTTTCGAATCGCCAGCAAAAGAAGCGTGTTACCACGCCCCGCTGGTTTTCCCTGTGGTCGCTCCTTGTGATCGCCGGCGCCGTAGGCATCGTCTACTACTTCTATCACGGCGTTCAGGTTTCGATGCAGGAGTTGGAGCAGCAGGACCAACAGCGTCAAGCGGCCCAGTCGAAAGCGCGTCCGAATAATTTTTCGCGATCTCAGGCTGAAAAGCAGCGAGCCGGTTCGTATGCCAGTGCGGTCAGCAACAGTCAGTCGATAAAGGATCACCAAAAGCACATCGACGAGACCGAGAAGGCCATGAACCAGGTCTCGAACAGCAAGTAGGTCAAGAAGTATTTTTATGATTCGCCGCTGGGCAAGCCAATTGTAGGCTTGCCGGTGCGCGAGCCTGCGCGCACGTAACTGTCCAACGGCCGCGTAGCGGACAGCTGTATTGCCCGCGCGTGATGTCTTGCCCTCTTCCCCGAACACTCAAGGTCGTTGTATCCTCAGGCGCGTGACCGTTGCCGAAATTATCAAGAAGCTCGAAGCACTCGGTTCGCCGGATAGCATCGCCGGAATGGAGCGGTACGCGATCGTCACGACGAAAGCGTTCGGGATCTCCGGTCCCGTCCTAAAGCAGTTCGCTCGAGAGGTAAAGAAGCAGGCCGCGGATCGACATTCGTTGGCTCAACAACTTTGGGACACGGGAATCTACGACGCACGTGCGGTCGCGTTTCTCATCGACGATCCTCGTCGCGTCACAGAAGATCAAATGGAGATGTGGGCCGCCGACTTCGACAACTGGGCGACGGTCGACGGTACCTGCGGCTATCTTTTTTGCCGAACACCGTTCGCTTACAAGAAAGCGTTCGAGTGGGCGACGCGTGACGAAGAGTTTGTAAAACGTGCGGCGTTCTCTCTCATGGCCTATCTCGCAGTGCATGACAAGAAGGCGGACGACGACAGTCTCGCCGTCTTTCTACCGGTCATCGAGCGGCATTCCGACGACGATCGCAACTTCGTTAAAAAGGCCGTCAACTGGGCGTTGCGTCAGATCGGGAAACGGAGCCTCAATTTGAATCGGCTAGCGATCGATACAGCTGAGCGAATCAGGCTGCAAAACACAAAACCGGCGCGCTGGGTCGCGTCGGACGCGTTACGAGAATTAACGAGCGAAAAAGTTCTCGCGAGGATTTACGACCGAGACTCGCGCCTATAGGTTTGCAGAACCGGCGACCGCGGATCTCTTCAGTGACAAGTGACAAGTGACAAGTGACAAGTCGCGCGCACTTGTCACTTGTCACTTATAACTATCCACTGAAGAAATAGCGGCTCACCGCTTTCCCGAACCCGCACTCGCGAATTCATTGTGTTAACCTATCGCTTCTCGTGAGAAAAACCATTCTTCCAAACTCAACTATCGGCGTTTTCGGAAGCGGGCAGCTCGGAAGAATGTTCGCGATCGAAGCACGCAAGATGGGTTATCGCGTGCACACGTTCTCGCCGGATAGCGACACCCCGACCGGGCAGGTCGCTGACATCGAAACCTCAAAGAGCTATGACGATCTCGACGCCGTCCGCGATTTTGCGCGGACGGTCGATGTTGTAACGTTCGAGTTTGAGAACGTCCCGTCCGCGGCGGTTGAGGCGGCGACGGAGTTTGTCGACGTTCACCCGCGCGGTGACATTCTTCACACCACCCAGAATCGTCTCCGCGAGAAAACGTTCCTTTCCGAAAACGGAATTCCTGTAACGCCCTTTCGACGTATAAAGGTGATCGAAGATCTGTATCACGCGGTCGATGATCTCGGGACGCCGGCTGTCTTGAAGACCGCTGGTTTCGGTTACGACGGAAAAGGGCAGTCAAAAATAAAAACACCGGCGGACATCGAGTCGGCGTTTGAAGGTCTAAACGGAGCCGAGGCGATACTCGAGGCCTTCGTTGAATTCGAAAAGGAAGTGTCGGTTGTCTGCGCGCGAGGTCAGGACGGTGCGTTCGCTCACTACGGCGTGATCGAAAACTCGCACGCGAATCATATCCTAGACATCTCGTTTGCACCTGCGGCGATATCAGACTCGGTTCAAAAGGATGCCGTTGAGATCGCTCGAAACATCGCCGATACATTCGGCTATGTCGGAACGTTGTGCGTCGAGTTTTTCCTTACCGGGGATCAGAAGCTGCTGGTTAACGAACTCGCCCCGCGTCCTCACAACTCGGGTCACCTGACATTTGATGCTTGCCGCACATCGCAGTTCGCGCAGCAGCTTCGAGCCGTTTGCGGGTTGCCGCTTGGATCGACGGAGTTTTTTCATCCGGCCGCGATGGTAAACCTGCTGGGCGATGTTTGGGCGAACGGCGAACCGCAGTGGGCTCGCGCGCTTGAGTTGCCCGGTGTGAGCCTTCACCTCTACGGCAAGGCCGAGCCGCGTGCCGGACGCAAGATGGGACACATCACTGCTCTCGCGAATACCGTGAATGAGGCATGCGAACTTGTGCGTCGCGCGCGGGCTGAGCTTACTCCCTAACAAAACCTGGTTACAAAACCATGAGCTACCTAAAACTAATTCTCCTTATCACTCTCCTCTTCGTATCGGCCGCCAATGCGCAGATCTTGCGCGTCGATGAGGGCGTCAGCAAGTCGACAGTCAGCTCCAAGCGAGAACGCGGGCTAAAGATGCTCACTAAGATAAAAGAGATCCTGGAACTGTATTACTACGACAAGAGCTACCGCGGCATCGACATTGACAAGAAGTTTAGCGAGGCTCGCGATCAAGTAAAGAATCTCGAGACGAACGCTGATATCTTTCGCGTGATCGCCGGAGTCCTCCTTGAGTTCAACGACTCACACACGCGATTCTACCCACCTGACCGCACCAACAAAGTCGAGTACGGATTTACGCTTCAGATAATCGGTGACCGCTGTCTCGTGACGGATGTTACTAAGGGTAGCGACGCCGAGAAGCAAGGAATGTCGCCGGGGGATATCGTGACAAAGATCGGGCAGTACCCGGTAACGCGAGATTCGCTGTGGGTTATCAATTATTTCATTTATCAGCTCGAACCAATCCCTGACCTTCCGATCGTCGTTCGAAAACCGAATCGTCCCGATCGATCGCTCGTCATTCAAGCGAGTTTTAAAACGCTTGATGAGAGACGACAGGAAGCCGAGAAACGGCGTAACGAAAAGGCTGAGAATCCATACAAGTGCGCAAAGCTCTCGCCGGATACTATCGCGTGCAAGCTTAGGTCGTTTGTCGTCGATAAGAAGATGATCGATAGGATGATGACGGAGGTTGCGGGAAGCAAGAAGTTGATCCTCGACCTTCGCGGGAACGGTGGCGGATACGTCAGGACGGAGGAATATCTGACGGGGCACTTCTTCGATCGCGACGTGAAGATCGCCGACATGATCACGCGAAAGAAAACTGAAACGATGGTCGCAAAGCCGGTCGCGAAACGGGCATTCACGGGTGAGCTTGTCGTTCTCATCGATAGCCGTTCGGCATCGGCGTCAGAACTCTTCTCTCGTGTGATTCAGATCGAGAAACGTGGAAAGGTCGTCGGTGATGTGAGTGCGGGCGCCGTGATGACGAGCTACAACATGGGTCTTGCGGTTCCAGGCGGCAGCCTCCAACATATGACCTTCTCGCCCTACGGACTAAACGTATCCGTGGCCGATGTGATCATGAGCGACGGTAAACGTCTTGAGCAGATGGGCGTGGTGCCCGATCATCCGGTGGGGCCGTCGAGCGCGGCGGTCGCGGCGAAGAATGATCCGGTCCTCGCGTTTGCTGCCGAGTTGATGGGTGTGAAACTCACGCCGCAGGAGGCCGGCAAGCTGGATTTCCTTTATAAGAAAGTTGAGGCCGAGGTTGATGATGACGAGGATTCCAAGGCAGGCGGTGAGAAACAGTAGGCCTGCCATCCGTACGCATCGCTTGTTTGCGCCGCGTTTTTCCAGACGATAAACTCTAGTCCTATGGCTGAAAGCCTTGCATTTTCGAGGACGTCCGATAGGGGTGTGATCTACGGCGAGATCTTGCCGCAGATCGACGCGCTTATCTCGAGTGAGCCCGACCTCACGGCGAATCTAGCCAACGTCGCGGCAGTCCTGAAGGAAGCATTTGGCTTTTTCTGGATCGGTTTCTACATCGCAAAGGACGGTCAGCTTGTACTCGGTCCGTTTCAAGGGCCGGTTGCCTGCACACGCATCGAATTCGACAAAGGAGTTTGCGGTCACGCTTATACCACGCGGGAAGCCGTTATCGTGCCGAACGTCGATGAGTTTCCCGGTCACATCGCATGCAGCTCGGACGCCAAGTCTGAGATCGTTGTTCCGATCTTCGACGCTGCTGGAAACGTGTTTGGTGTTCTAGACGTCGATAGCGACCGTCCGGACGATTTCTCCGCCGCAGACCGTGATGGTCTCACCCGTATCACTGAAGTTATTGAGCGAGTCATTCAGAGCCACACGAACTCTGACAAGATCGAATGACACCGGTCGTTTACCCGTTGTGGGTCTGGGCTTTTTTCTTCGGGGTTGTCCTCACCGCCTTAATTGTCGATATCGGTATCGTAAACCGGCGTTCGCATGCGCCGTCACGACGAGAGACGATCGTCTGGAGCATCGTCTGGGTATCGCTCGCACTGTTGTTCGCGGGATTCGTGGTGTGGCAGTTCGGATTCGACCACGGGAAGCTCTTCATGACCGGGTATCTGATCGAGATGTCGCTCTCGGTCGATAACCTATTCGTCTTCCTGCTCATCTTTTCGTACTTCAAGGTCCCGAAAAAGTTCCAGCACCGTGTACTCTTCTGGGGCATCTTCATGGCGCTCGTACTCCGGCTGCTGATGATCTTCGCCGGCGCCGAGCTGGTCGAAGAGTTTCACTGGCTGCTCTATCTCTTTGGCGCATTCTTGATCTATACGGGGATAAAGATGTTCGGCGACGACGATACCTTCGAACCCGAAGAGAGCGCGATCGTTCGATTTACTACCCGGTTCATCCGGATCAGCAAGCATTACGAGGGTGAGAAATTCTTTGTCCGGGTCAACGGAGTGCTTACGGGCACCTTACTTCTCCTGGTGCTGATCGTCATAAACGTGGCGGACATCGTGTTCGCCGTTGACTCGATTCCGGCGATCTTCGGCATAACGACCGATCGGTTTATCGTCTACACCTCCAACATCTTCGCCATCCTCGGCTTAAGGACGTTCTACTTCCTTCTGGCTGAGCTGGCTGACCGGTTCCACTACCTGAAGTACGGTCTGGCGTTCATCCTAACGTTTATCGGGATCAAAATGCTTTTACCACTTCTCGTCGAAGGTCTGCTACTATTGACAGGGGTCGGAAGCTCCTCGGGCTTCGCCCAATTCCTCGAGCGGTATAATCACCACGAGTTCGAACAAATCGCAATTAATATCTCCCTCGGTGTCGTCGTTGCCGCGATAGCTTTGTCAATTGTTTTCTCGCTCCTGATCCCGAGCCATAAGTCGGCTGAACCCGACCTTGATGTGGACGCAGGATAGACGCCCCCCGAAACCCTAGTTCTCTTCATGGAGAGTCAATACAAGAAGTTTTACGTTGAGTGGTGGAAGATCCGGAAGAGCACGATCTATGGCTTGATCGCGTTTGTTCTGGTCATCTCCGGGGTGGCGTTCGGCATTTGGTGGTCGATGCAGCAGGATTGGTTTGCGGAGGCGCCTACCGCCCAGGCTCCAAAAGACGCGGCACGGATAATCTCGTTCGAGGGAGATGTGCGCATCACGCGGGCCGCGACACGCGAGACTATCGTCGTCACGAAAGAAACCTACGTCCAGGCAGGCGATACGATCCAAACTCAAGCCGACGGCCGTGCGAACGTGCAGATGATCGACGGTTCGATCTACTCCGTCCGCCCGAATAGTACCGTCGTCATACGCGACAGTTCATCGCTCTTTGGCGGAACCAACGTTCGCGTCGCGCTCGACGATGGTCAGATCAACGTCCGCACCGACCAGCAGCCTGAGAACACCGAGAACGTCGTCGAGATGATGGACTCGGAGACGAAACTAAAGTCTGAGACAGATGCGAGCTTTAATGCGGACGCTTATGCGCAGGGTGGTGAGATAAGAATTAGCCGCGGTAGTGTCGAGACATCGATTGGCGGCGAACAGACGACCCTCAACGCGAACGAGTTTGCAGCGGTCAACGACGGAAAGATCGCGTCTCGCGAGAAACTGCTTCTCCCGCCGAGGCCGACATCGCCGGGTAACGTTTCGCAGGTGATCGATCAATCCGGCCGCGGCGTTTCGGTTGCGTTCGCGTGGCAGGATGAAAGCGCGATACCGGTTCAGAGTTACTATCTTCAGATCGCTCGCTCGCCGTATTTTTCACCCGACTCAATGCTAGTCGACCGCGGCTCCGTTACCAGCCGCGACTTCCGCCTCGCCGGACTTCAACCCGGTGTTTACTACTGGCGTCTGAAGACGACATCGAGAGCGGGACAGACAAGCGATTGGAATGAGCCGTGGCGGTTCAACGTTGTAAAGAGCGAAACAAACCCCGCGATCGAGGTGGCGGATTGGCGTGTCGAGAATGTCGGCGGAAATGTCTTTATCATTTCCGGACGCTCGCGTGCCGGGTTACACGTTCGCGCGCTGGGCCGGCAGGTGTACACTGCGGGTGACGGAGTGTTCCGGCTGCAGATCTCGACGCCGCTGTCTGAGGTCGCGATCGAGCTCGGTGACGACTCGGGCAACCGCGGGGGCTTTGTACTTTCGCTCCGGAACGCGAAAATATTGCGCAGGTTTTAGAGGTAACTGACTACGGGTTCGCATCACGAACATAGCCATGGGCGCCGGTCAGACCGGGCACTCGGGCGGTTAAAGCTCGCGCTTGGCCTGACGTTCTTTTACATGATCGCCGAGGCAGTTGGCGGCTGGCTGTCCAACTCACTCGCGCTCATCGCCGACGCTGGTCATATGCTGACGGACGTCGCGGCGATGTCACTCACTCTCTTTGCGATCTGGTTCGCGTCGCGTCCCGCAACTTCCAAGAAAACATACGGCTACTATCGGCTTGAGATCCTCGCTGCGTTCGTCAACGGGATCGCTCTCGTACTGCTTTCGATCTGGGTCATCATCGAAGCGTTTTCTCGTTGGTCGGCGCCCGAAGCGATCGCCGGAACCGAGATGACTTTGATCGCCGCGGGTGGGCTTGTCGTAAACGTGATCGCGGCGTTTCTGCTGCACTCGGAACACAAGCACGACCTGAACATGCGCGGAGCGTTCCTGCATGTTATTGGTGACCTCCTCGGGTCGGTCGCTGCGATCGTTGCCGGTGGTCTGATCCTGTTGTACGGATGGGTCTGGGCCGACGCGCTCAGCAGTGTTCTTATAAGCGTGATCATCATCCTCGGAGCGTGGCGACTGATCCTCGATTCAGTGAACGTCCTGCTCGAGGGAACTCCTCGCCATATCAGTCTGTCAGCAGTTGAAACGTCAATTATCGAAACGCCCGGCGTCGCCGGTGTGCACGATCTGCACGTCTGGACGATCTCGTCCGGGATTGACGCGTTGTCGGCACACATCAATCATGACGACTCTGTGTCGCACTCGGAGCTGCTTCAGATAGTCCGCAACAAACTTCACGATCGATTCGGTATCGACCACCTCACGATCCAGATGGAGACGCTCGACCTCGAAGCCGAGGCGGTCTACGTCTGCGAGACGGGTACGAAATGTTTTGAGCCGACCCAACGAGCGACCGCGCGTCATGGTGGTTAGTTTGTCGTCCCAGGTTTCCTTTCGTGGTGATTCGTGTGCTTAGTGTGTTTCGTGGTTCTTCTGGACGTTCCTGGATAAACAAGAAAACCTAATCACGAAACAGCACGAAAGGAACACCGGGAATCTCATGACCTACGCTCCTCGTTGAATTGCACGGGCGCCCATCTTCAAGCGACACTATCCAACAGTGTCCCAGATCCAACTAAAATACGGCCGCACGTCGATACCGTTTGAATACGACGAAACTGCGTTCACTGTAATTGGTGACGTGTCCGATTCGAGACCGCTCACGGATCCCGAGATGGGCGACCTGCTTGACCGGCCGATAGGAAGTGAAGCACTCGAGACGATCGTTCAACCCGGCGAATCTGTTTTATTCGTCGTGCCTGATGCGACCCGTCAGACCGGCTGCGGGCAAGTCATCAATCTCCTTGTACGACGTCTTATCGCGAACGGCGTCGAGCCGTCCTCGATCCGAGCCATTGTCGCTACCGGGATCCACCGTTCCGCGACCGAGGATGAAAAGCGCGACATCCTCACGCCGTTCATTGCACAGAGGGTTAAGACCCTCGATCACAATCCTCGCGATCTTGCCCAGCTTGTTCGTCTGGGCGAAACGTCGGGCGGTATTCCGGTCGAGCTAAATCGTTCGCTCCTAGAGCACGATCATGTCGTTCTTCTTGGCGGCGTTACGTTTCACTACTTCGCCGGATTCACCGGCGGTCGCAAACTTATCTGTCCCGGGCTAGCGTCTGCGCGAACCGTATCATCGACTCACAAGCTCGCGTTCGATTGCGAGCAGTTATCGCGACGAGAAGGCGTCGGAACCGGTTTGCTCGAAGGGAACGCCGTGCACGAGGCGTTTGTCGAGGCCGCGTCATTCATCCGTCCATCGTTCGCTGTAAATACGATCACCGACGACGCCGGTGCCGTGGTCGATCTTTACTGCGGCGATTGGATCGCTTCTCATCGAGCGGCGTGTGATGCATTCGGTGAGAAGCATTGTGTGTCGGTGCCTGAGAAACGGGAAGTAGTTATAGCGAGCTGCGGCGGCTTTCCGAACGACATCAATCTCATCCAGGCTCACAAAGCGCTCGAAGCTGCATCGCATGCGTGTCGCGATGGCGGAACCATCATTCTTCTCGCCGAATGCGCGGAAGGGACGGGTCGTAGTGATTTTCTGGACTGGTTTGACGATCGCGACAGCGACACGCTTGCGGCCAGGCTCTGTCGGAGTTATCAAGTGAACGGGCAAACCGCGTGGAGTTTGTTACGAAAGGCGGAACGCTTCAACGTCAAACTGGTAACGGGATTGTCGCGCGATGTCGTGACCAAGCTTCGTTGCGAAAAGTCCGAACTTGAAAAAGAAAAACCGGCGGCATCTGCCACCGGTTACATCCTTCCATTCGGAGCGAAATTTCTAATCGACAGTTAGCTCTTTCCGGTGCTGATCACGAAAGTTCGTGCCATCGAGTCGGTCTGATTCCGAATCGATCGAAGACGATCCCGATACCCCTGGAATCGGAGGACGTAGAGAGTACTATCGTCAGCGCGGAGGAAATAAAATCTTCCCGCCATCGGACGCCCCGCGCGTACAAACTCGAAGTTATAGATCGTCCCACGAAGTCTGCCATTAAAATTCTCTTCTTTCCCGGCGACGAAGCCGGGCAGAAACTGCAGCTTCAATTCTTCGTCACGAAGGATGTCCGAGATAACCGCATCTTTCGCCAGCGCGAGTTTTCGAATTTCGAGATGGCCGTCGTTACGGTCGATAAAGACGTACTCGACATTCGGCTTTGCCGGTGAAGGCTTGAGCGTCATCTTCCAACGCTCGTCGGGAATATCGAAACTGTAGTCTACGTTCGGGTCGCTGAAATTACTGATCTGCCCAAACGCGGTCGCCGCCGCGAAGAGCGCAAGTAATATCGGAGAAAGTATCGAGCCTCGTTTTGTTCTCATTTCTGTATGTCGGGTTTCCGCACCATTCTAGCCCAAGCGGGGCCTTTTCCGAAGTTTTTGATGTGAGGGGAGGCGGGTTATGTTGTCCGGGTCAGTATGGCTCACGGACCCGTGGCTCGGGTTCACCAGCGTATTTAACCGCAGATTACGCAGATGACGCGGATTTCAGTACCTGCTGATCCTTGGTGGGATTAGGAGTTTCGAAACGGATAACTCGAAGGTTGGCGGCTACTGCTCGATCCGCCTGAGATAAATCTGCGTCATCTGCGTAATCTGCGGCTAATTGCGCCGGTCGTCCCGCACCACAAGCTGAGAACGGTCAAAAACTTCGCCATTGGCTTGCGCCCCTGCGTCTAACAACACGTGGCTCCAAGAGAAGCGGGGCTTTATAATAGTTTCCCTGAGGTCTTATCCATGAAGAGTTTGAATCGCCATCTCCGACGCTTTACCTGGCTGCTTATCTTCTACAGCCTTATTATTCCGTCCGCTGCCTTCGCTGACGATTCGAAGTCAACGAAGCGGAAGTCGCTTACCGAGGACCAGAAGATCATTCACGTCCTGAATCGGCTCGGCTTCGGTGCGCGGCCGGGAGATGTCGAACGCGTACGCGCGATGGGGATCCAGAAGTACATCGACCAGCAGCTCAACGCGCTTTCGATCGACGATGCCTCCACGGAAGCAAAGGTAAAGAACCTCGAGATCTTCAACATGACGACGGCCGAGGTGTTCGCAAAATATCCGAACCCGGGTGCGTTGCTCCGGCAGTTGGAAGGTGGACGGCAGGGCCAGGCGGCCCAAGCTCAGCCTAACGCGACACCGAATCCTGACGAACAACGCGAACGTCGCAAAAAACTCGATGCGCTTTATCGCGAGCACAACCTTCGCCCCGCGGGACAGCTCGTTCCCCAGATCGCCGCGAACCGGATCCTGCGAGCGGCATATTCCGAACGGCAGCTGCAGGAAGTGATGGTCGACTTCTGGCAGAACCATTTCAATGTCTTTTCCGGCAAAGCCGCGGTCCGTTGGTATATCCCGAGCTATGAACGCGACGTGCTTCGGAAGAACGCGCTCGGAAACTTCAAGGACCTGGTAGTCGGGACGGCACAGCATCCGGCGATGCTTTTCTTTCTCGACAACTTTCAGTCGGTCGCTCCAAACACTCAACAACAAGCCGGAAACGCTGACCGCCTTAGGAAACTTCAAAATAATCCGCGCGCTCGCGAGCGCTTCAAGGAGCGTCAGGGCTTAAACGATGAACAATTCGACGCACGCATCAAGCAAATGCAGACAGCGGGTCAGCGGGCGAGAGATCGTGGTCTCAACGAAAACTATGCGCGTGAATTGATGGAGTTGCACACGCTCGGCGTCGATGGAGGGTATTCGCAGAAGGATATCGTCGAGGTGGCACGTGCATTCACCGGTTGGACGATCGCGGATCCACGCGGTTATCGGCGGGCGGCCGCGAACGACATCAAGGGTCGCGACAACGATCGTGCTGTCGAGCGTTTGCAGCGAATGGCCGGCGTGCCTGACGATCTCGAAAGCGGTGAGTTCTATTTCAACGAACGTTGGCACGACAAGGGAGCGAAGACCGTGCTCGGTCAAAAGGTCGACGAAGGCGGCGTGAAGGACGGTCTCAAGGTGATCGATATTCTCGTCAAGAGTCCTTCGACGGCGAAGTTCATCGCGCGAAAACTTGCGGTGAAGTTTGTCAGCGACAATCCGAACGAGGATCTCGTCAAGCGTGTCGCGGAAGCGTTCTCAAAATCGTCCGGTGATATCAAGGTAACGTTGCGGGCGTTGTTTACCGACAAGGAATTCTTCGCACCGGAAAATTACCGGGCGAAGATCAAGACGCCGTTTGAGCTGGCGGTCAGTTCGATTCGTGCTCTGGGTGCGGAAACCAACGGCGGTCCGGCGATGCTCGCGATGCTAAACAAGCTCGGCGAAGTGCCGTACGGCTATCAAGCTCCGACCGGTTACCCGGATACCGCTGAGGACTGGGTCAACACAGGTGCGCTTCTTGAGCGTTTGAACTTTGCGGTCGCCGTTGCGAGCAATCGAATTCCGGGTACGCGGGTGAATTTGAGATCGTTTGAGTCGAAAGAGAAATCAAAAGTGCTCGACACCGCCATCGCTCAGATACTCGACGGCGATGTTTCGGATACCACGCGCTCGACCTTGATGAGACAACTCGAGCAGCCGCTGCCCGAAGTGAAGGCGGGTAACGACGTCGGCGAAGACGTTGAGGTTCCGAATATGCGCGGTCCTGGTCAGGACGGTGGACGTCAGGGTCGTCAGGCGCGTCTCTTACCGCCGAGTGGAAACCCCGAGGTCTTCAAGGTTGTGAGTCTGGTATTGGGAACGCCGGAATTTCAGCGGCAGTAAGATCTAAGCGCAGAGACCGCGTATTTCTTAACGCAGAGACCGCGGAGATCGCGGGGCAGTACCGCCCTCCGCGGTCTCCGCGGTCTCTGCGTTAAGAAATACGCGGGAAATTAGCTTTTGCGAACGGACGCGTAGAGTTCCTTCAGCCCAGCCAGATGAGCGTCGATGCTGAAATTCTCCCTCGCGAATTGCCTTGCACGCTCCGACAGATCATTTCGCCTCGCTTCGTCATTCAATAGCCCG
>DATEOJ010000210.1:0-2845 GCA_035274235.1 Pyrinomonadaceae bacterium | reverse complement strand
ATAGACCCAGTCGGCGATCGCGTCGCTGCCGTCTTTCATCGACTCGGTCTCGCGATTCGGTGACGCGACGGAGCCGCAGTCTAGGTGATCGCGACCGATCACGATCGGCGCCTTAACTTCACCGGACGCAACCATCTCATTCAACTTCAGACCAGCCTTCGCACGCTCACCATAACCAAGCCAGCAGATGCGCGCCGGCAGACCCTGAAACTCCACTTGCTCTTGTGCCATCGTCAACCAACGGGATAGATGATCATTGTCGGGGAAAAGATTCATGATCGCTTCGTCCGTCTTGTAAATGTCTTCGCGATCGCCTGAAAGCGCGACCCAACGGAACGGACCTTTGCCTTCACAGAACAGTGGACGAATGTAGGCGGGTACAAAACCCGGATAGTCGAATGCGTTGGCTACGCCGTTATCGAGAGCGCGTTGACGAAGGTTGTTACCGTAGTCGAAAACGATCGAGCCGCGTTTCTGAAAAGCGAGCATCGCCTCGACGTGACGAGACATCGAGTCCATCGCGGCTTTCTCATAGCCCGTTTGATCACTCTCGCGAAACTCTTTGGCCTCTTCGACGGAGTAGCCAACCGGAATGTAGCCGTAGAGAACGTCGTGTGCGCTCGTCTGATCGGTGACCACATCAGGAACGACCTCGCGCTCGATCAATTCCCAATGAACCTCCGCGGCGTTCCCAAGCAGTGCGATCGATAAGGGTCGCTTACTGATGATCGCGGCCTCAGCAAGCTCGATGGCATCATCGAGATCGCGTGCCGCAACATCTACCTGCTTCAACTGCAACCTTCGCTCGATCCGCCAAGGATCGACGTCGACAAGAAGCCCGACGCCTCCATTGAATGTGATCGCCTGGGCCTGCGCGCCGCCCATCTCACCGAGTCCAGCTGTTAGCACAAGCTTGCCGGCGAGCGATTCCCAACCGTGCTGACGCGCAAGCGAGCCGAACGTCTCGTATGTGCCTTGGAGAATTCCTTGAGTTCCGATGTATATCCACGAACCCGCCGTCATCTGGCCGTATATCATCAGACCGTCACGTTCGTATTGATCGAACTGCTCTTGCGTCGCCCAGTGGGGAACGATGTTGGAATTCGCGAGCAACACGCGAGGTGCGTCAGGATGAGATTTGAAAATGCCGACCGGTTTACCTGACTGCACAAGGAGCGTCTCGTCCTCATTCAACTCACGCAGGGAACGCAAGATCGCATCGAACGATTCCCAATTCCGCGCCGCTTTCCCCCGACCGCCATACACGATCAGATTATCGGGATCGAAAGCGACCTCCGCGTCCAGATTGTTCTGGATCATGCGATATGCGGCCTCGATCAACCAGTTCTTGCAAGACAACTCCGTACCCGTCGGAGCTTTGATAATTCGGCTCATAAATTCTTAGCTTTTGATAAGTTCCTACGCTACAATCAGCGTGTTCTTTTGGCAAATAAGGCTTTCTGCCGCTCCACCCTATGCCTGAACAACCGGATCCGAAAATTAAGGAACTCGAAGACCGTCTCGACAGACTGGTCCGTACGCAGATTGATTTTCAGAATGAGATCAGTGCGATTCGGAAAGACCTTATTCGCCTGAATGCGAGGAAGGTCATGGCTCCGCCGCCGGCGCGAGATGATAAAGAAGCTTTGTATGCCCGGCTAGACCGGACAGCTGCGCAATCGCCCGTCGAGCCGCCAACGAGACCGACACTGGTTCCGCCGTCTGCCGAACCCGCGAAACCTCCGGTCGCTAATCCTCCGCCTACGGTTGCAACACCTTCTGACGTACCGCCGCCGCCGCGATCCACACCGCCACCTGCTCCGAGTTCTTCGGGCACGCACGCAAACCGTCCGCCGGGTCGCGAGGCTGGATATCAACTCCCAAAACGCACGCCGTACGTCGCCGATCCAGTCTTATCATCGGCAACTACGAGTGGCGACGCATTCTCTCGCTTCGTTTCTCAGTACAGCGAGAAGGCGAGGGAGAATCTCGAGGAGTTTGTCGGCAAGAATCTTATCAGCCTTATCGGTATCGTCGTTCTTATCCTTGGCGTCGGCATCGGAGCGAAGTACGCGATTGATAACAACTTCATCAGTCCGCTCACTCGGATCATCGTCGGTTACATATTTGGATTCGGCCTCGTCGGTCTGGCGATCAAGCTGAAGAAGAACTATCACAACTTCAGCTCGGTGCTTATCAGCGGCGGCATGGCGATCATGTACTTTGTAACGTACTTCGCCTACTCATCCTACGGACTGATCGGGCAGCTTCCGACGTTTGGCCTGATGATCATGTTCACGGCCGGAACCGTGACAGCTGCGTTGATATATAGCCGCCAGGTGATCGCGCACATTGGTCTGGTCGGAGCTTATGCGGTGCCGTTTCTACTGAGCACCGACTCGGGTAACTATCTCGCGCTGTTCATCTACATGGCGGTGATCAACACCGGCATCCTTGTGGTCTCCGTACTAAAGGAGTGGAAGCCGATCTTCTATACGGCATCGGTGTTCACGTGGGCGATCTTCTGCGGGTGGTACGCAACGAAGTATACGGAGACGCATTTCGATCTCGCACTAATTTTCCTCGCCGTGTTCTTCCTTATCTTTTATGCCGTGAAGCTTGTTCAAGCCTATCTGCTAAAGGACGATGAGGACCCGACCGAGAACGCTATCACCTCTGTTTTCACAGTGGCTGTTTTTTACGCGATGTGTTTCGCGATGACGGTCGGTATCGCGCACGGACCGCTGCGTTACTGGACCCTATTCACGTATCTTGCCGCGGCATCGGCGGTCATAGTCGCTACTTCACTTCGATTCTTCCGTGAGCCGATCACGTTCTACGCTTC
>DATEOJ010000209.1:0-4585 GCA_035274235.1 Pyrinomonadaceae bacterium | reverse complement strand
ATATCAAACTCAATTTACTGACTGACAACGCGGCGGCGGCTGAGGCGCTCGATGAAGCTGCGGGTAAAGGAGGAGTGAGATTCGATGTCTTCCTCAAGATCGACTGCGGTACGCATCGCGTCGGTGTTGAGCCCGACACGCCCGAGGCGATCGAGATCCCTCGATTGCTGTCCGATTCAAAGAACCTGAACTTCGCCGGCATTCTCACGCACGCCGGACACTCGTACGATCAGAAAACAAAGGACGGAATCATTGCAGTCGCACATCACGAACGCGATTCGATGGTCGAGCTCGCGGAAAGGCTGCGAGCGGACGGCGTTGAAGTACCAACTGTCAGCGTCGGATCAACTCCGACGATGTCACTCGTCGACAACCTCACTGGCGTCGACGAGATACGCCCGGGTAACTACATCTTCTTCGACAACTATCAGGCGACACTCGGAAGCTGCTCTTTTGACGATACGGCCCTCACCGTTCTCGCCGCTGTCATTCATCGTGACGAACGACGTCGTAAACTTGTGATCGACGCAGGTGGTATCGCGCTGTCGAAAGATCGGGGACCGGTCGGACTCGATCCGTCATGCGGGTACGGACGTGTGCTCGATGTCGATGGAAATGAAACCGGCATGCGCGTGACGGGTCTGTCGCAGGAACATGGAGAGATCGAAGCGGGTCAGGCGGGCGCGTTAGATAAGTTGAAAGTCGGTGACCGCGTGCGGGTCCTCGCGAACCATTCTTGTCTCACCGCGGCTCAGCACTCACATTACAACGTTGTCGAAAACGGCGAGGTCGTCGATCGTTGGGAAATTCATCGAGGCTGGTAAGACGGACGTCAAACTTTAGTTTGACGTCCGATGGAAGGAACAAACTAAAGTTTGTCGTCCGGAACTGAAAAAGGGAAGTCATGGACAAGGAAACACTGCTCCGACAATTTTCGAACAGCTACGACAATAACGGTTGGTTTGTCGCGACAAAGAACGCGATCAAAGGAGTGACCGCCGAGCAGGCCGCGTGGAAACCCGAAGGCGCCGACAACTCGATCTACGAACTGATCAATCACCTCAACTACTACAACAACGCTTACCTTCAACGCTTCAAGGGAGCGGACTACGAGTACAAGATTGCTGACAACGACGAGTCGTTCGACAAGGGCGAAGCCGCAAGTTGGGATGCCGAAGCAGCACGTTACGATTCGATCATGAGCGAATGGCGCACGCTTCTCGACAGCGCCGACGATTCGAAACTCGCCGAGTTCGTGCCACCCTACAACGAAGTTCCCTGGTTGTCGCTGATCGGGAACATCATCGCCCACAACGCACACCACGGCGGACAGATCGTTCTGCTGAGAAAGTTGCAGGGAAGCTGGGATTCGAGCGGGGGCGTTAGCTAGTTCCGGCGGCCGGTTCCGAACCGACCGCTGCCGTCTTTGCTTCCTCCATACTTAATTTGCGGCTAGTTCGCTGGAAACCCAGCCATCGGATTGCCATAAAACGCCTCAGTCTTCCATGCCAGAGGATTGTATCTCTCGGTCTTGTCGAGGATCTTGACCGGAATAAGCACTTTATAAAAGAAGAGATACCCCGGCTTGTAATAACCGCCGTCGACTACTCGACCATCAGCGCCAACCGTGAAGCTCGTCTCTCGAACCTGCGTTCCGCCTTTGAACACCTTTACGATGTACTCGCCCGGATTCCTATCGATAAAATGTCCGTTTGGAAAATAGTCGGGGTTGAAGCTTCCGTTATTGTGAACCAATATTCGCTTGCTCCATTGAAAGTCCCAACGCTGCCAATTAGAGTTCGCGGCGTCAAAGATACTTTGCTCGGTCGATCTTTGACCCGCGGCGTACGAGTCCTTCAATCCATTCGTTGACGCCAGTTCGGCACCTTTGTAATAGATCTTCGCCGTCAAGCTGTTGTCTTTCAGATCTCCCTTGAACCACATGCTCACGATCGCTTCAAAAGCACCTGAATTCTCCAATCCATTGAACTTGCTGAAATGGTAAGAAACGCTCCCGATCGGCATCTCCCAATCGTGATCCACAAAAAAGTCCCATTGATTTTTCTTCCAATGGCTCGGCTGATGTTTGCCGACCCTGAATTTACCCTCATAAAATACCTCGCCGTTTGCGGCATCCTTGACCTTGAAACCGAACACGCCGGTGGCGATCGACGACTTGGTATCTGCCATCTCATTTGTTTTGGAACTTTCTAAACCCCAAGACCTGTCCGCTTCCTTCGAACCCCATGCGAGGGGCTCGGAGAACCAAAGCGTTCCGTCCGGATTAAAAAAATCCACCGTCCAATCGATCTTTCGCTGGCTGTCGTAAAAGGTCTTGAAACGGATCTTGGGAACCCAGCTGTGGAAGTCGGACTGGCCCTTCGCTTTCCAATACTCACGAGTAAGTTTGGTTTCAACTAAGATCGAGTCCTTATCGAATCGGATCGTCGCGTCTGGAAAATACGGTCCGTAGACGGCATTTCCTCCACGTGAACCAGAATTTCTGATCGACACGCTCTGCGAAGCATTTGCATCGGTTGAGGTCGCTGGTGCTGAACTGGAGGCCTTCGTTTCCTCATTGGATACCACCTTGGGTTTTTCCCTGGTGATCTTTGGGACCTTGATCGGAAATTGCCCCGACGCGGCCGAAGTCACAAGTGCAATCAGGAAGGAGATCATTATCATGTGAAATGCGTGTTTGGTTTTCATAGTGTTCTGCCCTCACGAGGTGTTTTGTTGTTACCTTTTCATCATTGCTATCCTTCCGTTCGCCGACCTCCGTCGCGTCTCGTTGCGAATATCGGCTTTGGTCTGATCTAAGAATCCAATCTTGCGCAAAGAAACTTGTCGCGACGCGCTCAACGTGACTCGCCCGTGAGATACGCGCCGAGTGGTTTTCCAAAATGGAGCGCGAGCTCCTGCAGCCGCTCCTCCGGTATGTCAGCGAAGTCTGAACGTACAATGTGCGACTCGGCATCCAGCGTGATCCAAAAGAATGGCGTGCTTGAGTTACAAAATGCCGCTCGTCCGATCTGTAGATGACGGACGTCCAGAACGCGGCCTTCATCTTCGAGACTGCCGGCACATCTCAACTGCGGATCCTGCATGGCGATCACAGGATCTTTTAGACGACGGTAGATGTATGTCAGGCGGCGAGGCTGGCCTTGATCGTTCGCGACATAGGTGGCGACGAAATGCCGTTCGCTACCCAGCAACTGTCCCTCTGCAAACGCGACTCGATCGAGCATGAACTTGCCGATCGTTTCCGGCACCTCCTGCGTCGTCGGCGTTGGCTTTATACGGCTGTACCCGACGTACGCCAAAAGCGTTCCGAGTGCGACGAGAGCGAGGACCACGGCCGCAATAAGCCAGCGCCGCTTCAAACCAATTGAGTTGTTGGCCCTGACTTCGGCGGTCTCTTCAAGTTGCATCGAGTCTCCTCAGCGGTGATCAGTACTTTCCTTCGACCGGTAGAAAATCGACGTCGGCTACGTTCTCTTGCAAGCTAAGAGTTCTCGGAGAAAAGACGTAACGTCTCGAAGTCACCGAGATGATGACCGTCTGTCCGGCCTCGACATCATCGAACCGGTAAAAGCCAAACCCCGAAGTTCGCGCCGACGTGGTTTCGCCGTTCTGTTTGGTCAGAGAGATTGTCGCGTTCCCCAAGCCCACGCCTTCTGATGCGAGAACGCGCCCGCTGATGGAGACACCGGCGGCAGTAGGAGCAAATCCCGGCGACCAGAAGCCGGTGTAGAGAGCGGATATATCAAAGGTGACATATCCGCCAACCACCGGTTGTCCGACGGTCGTTGTGCCGGTGTACGAGCCGCCCGAAACATTTCCGCCGCCGTTTGCTACGACGGATTTTTTGAGTTCGTATTGTGCGGAGATCGACAGCGCCGCACATAGAAGAAATAGAATCGTCTTCATACTTTTGTTAAGGACACGGAACGATGGTTCCGATGAACGTTGGCGTGTCGTCGATGGTCAATTTTGCGCAGGTATTGCCCGTCGGAGATTTGAGTATGATTCCCTGTCCGGGCGAGCCGATGAGGATGTCGCCTTTCGCGACTTCGAGACGCGCTTTTGGAGCGGTGGTTCCAATGCCAACAGTCGTGTCCGACGTAGCTGCGTTGACGCCGTTAATGCCGCCCAGTATCACCGAGTTGCTTTGAGTCGCAAGGGCGCGGAACCCGATCGCGGTCGAGTTGTTCACGGCGGAATTTACGGTCGTGAATGACCCGAAGAGCGAATTGCCGTTGCCGGTCGGATTCGCAACGTTTGCAAAGTCCGCGTGCTGGCCCATGAAGGTGTTGTCGTTACCCACGAACGCTCGACTGCCGACGTTCTTCCCGAAAAAAGAATTGCCGCCTCCGGTCGTGCCTAACCGGCCTGCGTCGACACCGAAGTATGTGTTGTAGTTTCCCGAAGTGTTAGCGAAGCCGGCGAAGTGTCCGACAAATGAATTGCCGGTTCCGGTGCTCGATGGACTACTCCCGCCGACATGGAGATTGAACCCCGGAGCGCCGTAGGAGAGCGCCGGGTTGCCGCCGATCGTGAATTGGGTCGCATTGAGAATATTTGC
>DATEOJ010000208.1:0-3474 GCA_035274235.1 Pyrinomonadaceae bacterium | reverse complement strand
CGCCGCCTTCCGTGGACTGTCAGTCGTCAACGAAAAAGTCGTCTGGGCGAGCGGTACGGGCGGGACTGTGATCAAGACCGCCGACGGCGGCAAGACGTGGAGCGTGATGACGGTTCCCGGCGCGGAGAAACTCGACTTCCGCGACATCGAAGCCTTCGACGCGAACACCGCTTACATTCTCAGCATCGGCAACGGCGAAGCCTCGCGTATCTACAAGACGACCGACGGTGGCACGACATGGAAACTGCAGTTTCAAAACACGGACGAGAAGGCGTTCTTTGACGCGATAGCTTGTTGGAATGCGAAGAGCTGCTTCGCGATGTCGGATCCGGTGAACAAGAAGTACGTCCTGATCGAAACGAAGGACGGTGAGAAGTGGACGCCCGTCGGCACCGACAAGATGGCCGAGACAAAGGACGGCGAAGCATCGTTCGCGGCGAGTGGAACTTGTCTGATCGCGCAAGGAACAAAGAATCTGTTTCTTGTGTCGGGTGGAAACGACGCCCGCGTATTTCGATCGACGACCGGCGGTGCGTCGTGGCTCGTTTCGGATACTCCGATCACGAAAGGTACGGCAGGAAGCGGGATCTTTTCGATCGCGATGTATGACTCACGGTTTGGGGTGATCGTTGGCGGAAACTATGAGAGACCGGAAGAGACGAAGGACAGCCTCGCGTTCACGACCGATGGCGGGAAGTCATGGACTCTTGCACAGGGCTTCACAGGTTTTCGCTCGGCCGCGGCGTATATCGAAAAGAGAACGATCATCGCGGTCGGGACCAATGGAACCGATATCACAACGAACGGCGGCGAGACGTGGAAGAAGTTAGGCGATGAGAACCTCAATGCCGTGGCCGCGAAAGGCAAGAGGGCCGTCTGGGCGGTCGGACCGAAGGGGCTTGTCGTAAAACTGAAATGAACTGGTACGACATCCTCGGTTCGCTCGGCGTCGCGATCATCGTCCTCACGTATATACTGCTTCAGATCGAACGCGTCCGAAGCGATCAACTTATCTACTCGCTGCTGAACGCGATCGGAGCATCCCTGATCCTCGTCTCGCTTTATTTCGATTTCAATCTTCCGTCGGTGGTCGTTGAGGCGTTTTGGCTTGTGATCAGTTTGTTTGGGATCGGGAAGTGGGTCTCGAAGCGGTAGTGATATTTAGCCGCAGATTGCGCAGATTACGCAGATCCTATCTCAAATTAAATCTGCGTAATCTGCGTAATCTGCGGCCAATAACCCTCACCAACCATTCAACTCTTTTTCTGCCCACGCGAAAAGGGGAGTTTCATATCGCCCTCCCCCACGGTCGGGCTTTTGCTACGTGTTGCCATCGGTGGCGAAGTTGATTTTCGGACGGATTCGATTAGTCTATTTCCTGTCCAACGACGCGACAAACTAAAGTTTGCCGTCCGACTTATGCACGGTTTCACAAGCGTTCCATTCAAGACCGAAAGCGAACACGGATTTACGTCGGTAAACGGCGTCGCGAAATTCTCTGCGGCTGGTGTCGTACTTGAGTTCGAAGCGAAGTTGTTCGGACTGATCGGCGGCGGCGTTAAGGAAGTTCGTCTCGCGAAGGATGAGATCCTCGACATAAAATTTCGCAAAGGCTTTTTCAAACATCTTGCGAAGATCGAGATCCGAATGAAGACGTTCGGCAAACTCGCCGAGCTTCCGAACACGAACGGAAAGCTGACTCTCAAACTCGTGCGCGACGACTTTGAACGCGGACGATCCGCCGTCGAACAATTACAAAAAGATATCGCAGCGTACGAAGCGGGTCTTCCGCCGGCTCGAACGCCTGTTGCCGAGTTGTTCGCTGAGGAGAGCGAAGACGAAACGAAAGCTCTAAGTAAGGAGGAAACTTAAATGCCAAAATACGTGATCGAGCGCGACATCCCCGGTGCGGGAAATATGTCGCCGGAGGAATTGAACGGTGCGTCAGCGAAATCGTGCAGCGTGCTCGACGGACTTGGAAACGAAATTCAATGGATTCACAGCTACGTGACCGGCGACAAGATCTATTGCATCTATACGGCGCCGAGCGAAGCACTGATCGAAGAGCACGCGCGCGAAAGTGGATTTCCCGCGAACCGGATCTCGGAAGTGAAGGCGATCATCGACCCGACTAGGGCGAAGGCGTGATCATAGTTCCATTTGCCTGCGGAATTTGAACGCGGATTGAACGGATCAAACGGATTAGGACGGATCTGAAAAGAGCTTCCTCTTATCCGTCCAAATCCGTCAGATCCGTTGAATCCGCGTTA
The DNA here is from genome assembly GCA_035274235.1 of Pyrinomonadaceae bacterium. GTDB lineage: Bacteria > Acidobacteriota > Blastocatellia > Pyrinomonadales > Pyrinomonadaceae > OLB17. The sequence continues at coordinate 1,204 of DATEOJ010000208.1, read as the reverse complement.
AGAATATAGAAACTCTTCGAAGCCTGCGTTCACCGAATGCCCCATCCCGATAAAAAGCAGCTTGGTGCTCTCATAAGCACGCACGGCACTTCGCCGGTGTTTCTGCAGCGCGCTGCGATCATTGCGGTCCTCTCGTTTCTCTTCTTTCTCACCACACTTCTCCTCTTTTACCTCCAGCAGGGGTTCATGTACTTCGTTCTGTCGAGTGCGTTCCTTGTGATCTACGTCTTCACGATGGTCGGTTGGGTATTGCAGAAGCGAAACTTCGTCTCGGTTTATGAGAACGGCATCGCGCGTCGGAAGTTTGCGACGACGTGGGGTGAGATCACGTCAGTGAAGGCCGAGTCCGATTCGGGTATCACGATCGTTAAGTCTGACGGTGAGGAGTTGGTGATCCCGAAGTCGACGGCTGACATTGGTCGGATCGCAATGTTGGTAAGGCAGCATCTTCCCTAAGTCAGCCACCGCGGAGCGACTGGAGCGCAGGCATCCTTGCCTGCAACGTCGCGGCTTCCGCGGCGTAAAACGACTATTATCTCGAGTCGCTAAAATTATTGTGCGCTTACCATAACGCACGTGCACGAGGTCAGATCTACTCGCCAGCTAATCAGTCAGATTCCACCGCCCGGGACCCTCATCGCTTGACGCCGCGGAAGCCGCGACGTTGCAGGCAGGGATGCCTGCGCTCCAGTCGCGCCCGACGTCTGCCCAGTCTTCACATATGACCCAAATTACGCCACTGTGTGACGGTGCGCTCGGGACGCCCGCACCTACCCTTCTGTTTTTTTCCTACCTAATCGGTTATCCTTATTCTTCGTTTTTGAACGATTCGGAGAGTTTATGAGCGTAGAAGTAGTGATGCCGCAGATGGGCGAATCGATCACCGAGGGAACGGTGTCGAAATGGTTGAAGAGCGTTGGCGATAAGATCGAGAAGGACGAAGCGATCCTTGAGATCTCGACCGATAAGGTCGACGCCGAGGTTCCTTCGCCAGCGGCGGGCACGTTGCTCGAGATAAGACATCAGGAAGGCGAGACGGTCGAGGTAGGAACAGCGTTGGCGATCATAGGCGCTGAGGGTGAGGCCGGTGCGGCAGTCCCAAGTCCTGAGGCACCAACTCCTGAGATCCTGAATCAAGAGCCTGAGAAAGTTGAGGCGGCAACTGCAGCTGCGGCGACATCGGCAAATCCGCAATCCGAAATCC
>DATEOJ010000207.1:0-2642 GCA_035274235.1 Pyrinomonadaceae bacterium | reverse complement strand
TTTTCGGGTAGGCATTCGACGAGACTTTCCGGCGGCGACGACCGCAGACTATCTGCGCGCGTCAGAATCACTCTCTGCGCTCGAGCACACAAGATCGAAAGTATCTCGCGAGCGTCTTTGTCATTCATCGATCCGAAGATCATGGTGATCGGCCCCCGAACGAACTCGTCGAGATAATCCCTCAACGCTTGTGCTCCACCGGGATTGTGCGCTCCGTCGAGAAGAAACCGCCCTATAGACTCGAGACGTCCCGCATGACGCGCGGCCGCGAGACCGGCAAGTACATTTTCGTCGGAGATGCCAAGGGCAAAGTCGTAACGCAGGATCCTGACCACATTGATGGCGGTTTCTGCGTTCTCTCGCTGATGGGCGCCTCGCAGACCAAGCTCTATATCTGAAAACACATGACGGGTCGTAGCCACTTTAACTTTCAGCGAACTGACCGCATCAACCGTCCATCGTAGGTGCGGCTCCCAATCCAGGTCCCGAATACCCACTTGCTTACAACGCTCGAGGACAACGCGCAAAGCCTCCGGTCGCTGCTCGCCGATCACAACGTTTTGCGTGTCGCGCTGAATTATCGCCGCCTTCTCGGCCGCGATCTCTTCGATCGTCTCGCCGAGATACTGCTGATGATCAAGATCGATCCTTGTGATCGCACAGATGTCGGCGTCCGCTGCTGTTGTCGCATCGAGACGACCGCCGAGTCCGGTTTCTAAGATCGCGACTTCGACGTTGGCCTCGGCAAAAGCGAGCAGAGCGATCGCAGTCACCTGCTCGAAGAACGTCGGAATGTTCTCAAGCTCACCCGCTTCGACAAGCCTCTCCGACGTTTCGCGTACTCGCGTCGAAAGGCGCGCGAAATCGTCTTCGCTGATCTCCGTCCCATTGATCTGCACTCGTTCCGTGATCGAAATGAGATGCGGCGACGTAAACATTCCGACACGAATCCCCGCGGCGACGCATATCGAATTCACAAATGCGCACACTGAACCCTTGCCGTTAGTGCCGGCAACCTGAACCTTCGTATATTTGTCTTGCGGGCGGTCTAATGCGTCGAGAAGCTTTCGAATATTTTCCAAACCAAGCTTCATCGCCAGCACTTCATTGCCCAGCGACAGCAGATATCCGACGGCCTCTTGAAAACTATTGCTCATCTGATGACAGAAGTTTAATCTTCTAACGAAGGAAGCTCGAAAGCCTAATCCTGAGGTAACCCACTTATGAAAAAGCTCGTTCTCGCCACACTGTCACTCATCACGACCTTCGCAGCCCCGTCCTACGCCACTGCCCAGAGCAAGGCAGACGCGGAACCCAGTCTTCTATATCAAGTGAGCGGTAAAGGACTCGCGAAACCGTCGTACATCTTCGGAACGTTTCACGCGATCTGTGCGACGGAGATGGTCCCGGTGGCGAGTCTCGACAACTATCTCACTCAAACCGATCAGTTGATGATGGAGGTCGATTTGGACGACGGTACCGAGATGGCGTCGATGGCGGGAGCTGTGGCGATGCCCGGCGGCAAGACTTTGAAAGACTTTCTAACTGCGGACGAGTTGGTGAAAGTCGATGAGCTCACGAAAAGTTATCTCGGCGTACCCGCCGAAGCGGTTAAATCGCTCAAACCATCGACGTTGATGGTCATTTTGATCACGCGTCCGAAGGCGATCGGCTGTACACCGGTCACGCTCGATCTCGATCTGATGAAGAGCGCGGTCGCAAAGAAGAAACCGGTCGTCGGTTTGGAGACGGTCGCATCGCAGATCAAAGTGCTCGACAGCGTACCGCTCGAAAAACAGGCGAAGCAGCTTTATCAAATGGCACTCGATCCCCCGAAGTCGATAGAACAACTAAAGAAGTTGATGGCGATCTACAAGACGCAGGATGTTGAGAAGTTGTTTGACGCGACAAAGAGTCAGATGGAAGAAGACAAGGAGTTTCACATCCGTCTGCTCGACGAGCGAAATGCCGCATGGATCCCAAAACTCGCGACGGCATTCAAAGAAAAACCGACCTTTGTAGCGGTCGGTGCCGGACATCTTGGCGGAAAGTACGGAGTTCTCCAACTGCTTCGCAAGCAAGGCTATCGGGTCAAGCCGGTAAAAATTACGAGAGCAGTCGCCGGTGATAGTTGATCTGCCCGAGATGGTAATTGAAGTGGGTCGTAAGGTGCGTCAGAAAATATCCGGTCGTGATCGGCTCGCCGAATACCTCGATCGGATATATCTTTGCAAAGTCTTCGTCGGTTAGTTTATTTATCGTTTCGACTACGACCGTCTTCGTGTCATCGATCGTCGCCAGCATCTCATCGCGGGCGATGTTCTTTTTTTCAAACTCCGCAGGGCGATCGCGAACATAACCGCTGTCGCCGACAACGGCACCGAAGAAATGTTGCAGGTTACCGCACAGGTGAAGGCAGAGGTTACCGGCCGAGTTCGAGATACCATCGACCGTCTTCCAAATGTCAGCTTCACTTGAGTAGGATTCGATCTCGGTTCGAAGCTTGTCGAGATCACGTTCGTAGAGCTCGATAAGGATTTTGTTTAGCATACGGTGCACAAGCCCAAGCGTGAGCGAGGGCGATATGGAGCCTTAAGGTAAACGGAGGTGGTCGAACGAGTTGAGCATATCGCCCTCGCTCA
>DATEOJ010000206.1:0-5390 GCA_035274235.1 Pyrinomonadaceae bacterium | reverse complement strand
GACCATCTTCAACGCTCTCGAAGCGTATGCCAAGTCGCGAGGCATCGATCTGCTCGTCGACACCGCGAAGTTTCCCGACGGCGTTTTGCTTCTAAATAAGAACGTCGATATGACCGCGGCGTTTATAAAAGACTTCAACAGCAAGAATCCGTGAATCGTTTCTAAAGACTGGTTATCCAGCTTGCAAAGCTCAACCAAGTTTCGGTCGTCGAGAACGGTAGACGCAGCCAGTGCGAAGCGATCATGAAGATAGTGCCCGCAAGAAATACGACGTTGAGCTTGCGGTTTCGCCAGGTGTCGACGGCGACAAAGATGAGCGCGAGAACGTCGGGCACGCCAAAGAACCACAGAGGGCCATACGTCGCAGTAAGCCCGAACGGAAAACGCGCGATCGCCGGCGGAACAAAGTTCAGCACAGTCAGTAGCATGAGCCGTTTGTGATTGGGCGCATTCCGTCGATAGTAGACCGCACCCGCGAAAAGCACTGCGAACACGATCACATCGAAGAACGGAACCACTAGGAACTCGAGCATGTTTACACCGGGCGGCGAAGAGGTCGAACCATACTTCGCCGCCGCTACGGCTGTGAACAGTCCAGTGACAAAAATTCCGACGGCGAGCGCAATCGAAAGATAACCAAGCTGCTGGTGTCTTTTTATTCGCGTCGATCGTATGAAGTAAACCTGCACGATAAATAGGATCACCCATGCGCTCATCAAGATCGCGTGGAGATGAATGATCATCCGCGAAACCGGCGGCGTATCAAATAATCCTTTTAGGTAATAGGTCGGTGCAAAACCGATAAAGGCCGTGATCGCAAATAGGATCGCGGTCGCGAGGAAGAAGCGTCGTTCGAACGCTCGTCGGGAGGCGGTATCGTTTATCGCCATCTTGAAATCCTCCGGGTAAAGTGTGGGGCAAACTGGCGGAAAGATAACACGAGCTCTTGAAATACTAAAGGCACTCTTAACGCGGAGACCGCGGAGATCGCAGAGAAAACCTAGGCTAACTTCTCCGCATCTCCGCGGTCTCTGCGTTAGAAAATGCCGGGGCTCTCCTCTTAGCGGTGACAAGCCGGATCGCGATGACGAACACGAAGATGAGGATCGCCGGTGAGAGGACCGCGATCGGTTGCATACGGAGTTGGTTCAGATCGCTCGCCGCAGTAAGAATGTTTCCGAGACTCGCCTCCGGTTCCTGAACGCCGACGCCGAAGTAAGACAAGGCGACCTCCGCGAGGAGAAACGTCGGGAGCATTAATATCGCCTGCGTCAGCAACGGACCTGCGATGTTGGGCAATATGTGCCGAAACAGGATCCGCGTCTGAGTAACGCCGGTCGCGACCGCCGCCGTCACGAACTCACGTTGTCGGACAGCTTGAACGAGTCCTCGTGCGAGTCGCGCGATCTCCGCCCATCCGGTGAGAGCGAAAATAAGAAGCAAGAGAAACGCGGCGCGAGTCGCCGGTAGTTCGAGAGGGAATGCCGCGCGTGCGGCAAGGATCAGGATGAGCGCGGGGAGAGCGAGCATCGCATCGGTCGCTCCCATCAATACCGTGTCGACCGCTCCGACAGAGTATCCGCTGATCGTTCCGATGATTATCCCGATGAGACACGCGACCAACACGCCGAGCGTGCAGACGATAAGTGAGAAACGAATCGAATGAAGTAGTCGTGAAAATCGATCGCGTCCGAGATTGTCGGTCCCGAGCAGATTGATACGCGGAGCGTCCGAGCCCGCGACGCCGAACAGGTGAAGATCGGTTTGAAGTCCGAGGAAGCTGTATGAGCTGCCACGAACGAAGAACTCGACAGGGAATAGCTGTGAGTCGTCGACGTAGATGAGACGCAGTGGATCGACGAGCGTGCGTTTTCGAACCTGAGGTCGCGGACTGAAGGACAATGATGTAACAGGAGCCGACGGTTCTGCACGCGACTGTTCGCGGTAGTCATACGGCGCCAAGAAGTCGGCGAAGACCGCCGCTGCGATGAACGCGCCGATGATTGTCCAGCCGATCGTCCGAAAGAGATTGGAGCGGAATCTATTCACAAAAGATAGCCACCGAGCACACCGAGAATGCTTTGTTCGTTCGCTTCCGTAATTAGCATGAACGAGGCCGCCTAACTCCTGAAAGAATTCTCTGTGTGCTCGGTGGCAAAATTACAACCGCGCACTGCGCCGCTTTCCGTCACACTCGCATCCGCTTGTCGTTCCATGCCTGCAGTAACTCCGCCAATGTATTTCCCAACCACACCGCCGTACTCGTCGCGAGCACGATTCCCATCACCAGGGGAAGATCGCGTCCGCGTACGGCCGAGACCATCAGCGTCCCGAGACCTTCGCGTCCGAGAACCGATTCAACTATTACCGAGCCACCCAGCAACCCGCCGAGAGAAATACCGAAAACCGTCAAGACCGGATTCAACGCTGCACGGATCGCATGACGCGCAACGATCACGCTCTCGCTAAGACCTTTCGCACGCGCGAGTTGTACGAAATCTTCGGCCATCGTCTCGGTCAGACCGTCGTGGAGTTGAGCGAGGAAGATCGAGATAAGTGGTGTCGCCATCGCGGCGGCCGCGAACCAAAACGACATCACCGAAGTCGCGTCCGCGTAGGCGGCCGTCGCGCGCGCAACGATCGCAAGAGCAAACAATGCGAGGACGATCCGCGGCGTCGACGCGGTCAGAAAAACGACCGCCTCCACGAGGCGTTCGAGCCAGCGATTCTTGTATCGCGCAGCCGCAATGCCGAGACCGAACGAAACAATGACCGCGATGCCCAGCGCCGCGACACTCAATGCAAGCGTGCTCACCAAACGCGTCCAGACAAGTCCCCCGACCGGAACGCGAAAATACATCGACTCCCCCAACTCACCCACGACCGCACCGCCAAGCCACGTCGCGTATCGAGTCGCAAGAGGTTTATCGAGTCCGTAAACTTTTCGGAGATTTTCGATCGTGGCAGCGGATATCTGAGGATTGTCGAGCAACTGCGAGAACGCGTCCCCACCCGCGAGATTAAGAAGCGCGAAGGTCACCATCGAGACGATGAGTACCATCATCAGTCCCTGGATAGTTTTTCTCGTGATGAGCCGAAGCATGCGGGGTTTCTAGTTCCTCGTTCCTAGTTTCTAGTTTCTAGTTTCTAGTTTCTGGTTTCTGGTTTCTGGTTTCTGGTTTCTGGTTTCTAGCTCCAGGTTCCAAGGTCGAACGGCAAAACAAACAACGGCATCGTAGCACCAAGAAACTAGAAACTAGGAACGCGGAACCAGGAACTCCGGCCGCTGACCGGATTGCTTTGCAAAATAAAACCTCCTAAACTCAGTTCGTCCACTGCTTCTTTTTCCCGTGACATTTAATTAATTTTTCGGAGACGAATCATGAACGATCTAAAGCCGCTTCGCCGACTGTCGCTCTTTGTGTTGCTTGCAGTGTTCACGTTCTCGTGCGGACAGCCGCCCGCGACAAATACATCGAACAGCGATTCGAAGTTTCCGACGCGTGTCGCGGGCACGCAGGGCGGAACGCTCTCCTACCGACTCACGGCGCCGCCAACCACGTTCAACTATCTTGTCGCCGACAGTGAACAGTCGGTCCTCATCGCTCTCTACATGATGAATAGTCGTCCGATCGAATTCGATCACGCGACTCAGAAGTATCGCAACGCGCTTGCGGAGAGTTGGACATTGAGCGCAGATCGGAAAACGGTCGACATGAAACTCCGGGAAGGCTTGAAGTTCTCCGATGGCAAACCTCTCACGACAGAAGATCTCGCGTTCACACTCGCCGCAATGTACGACGACCGCACAAAGGCGGCCGCGTGGAAAGACTCGATGATGGTCAACGGCAAACCGATCGAGACGAAGATCGTCGACGCGCGAAACATGCAGTTCGTCTTTCCCGAACCTGTCGCGGCGATCGAGAACTATATCGACAACCTCGGCGTTCTTCCCAAGCACGTACTCGGTGCCGACTTCGAGGCCGGCAAACTGGCGGAGTCATGGAAAGTAACTGCGGATCCCGCGACGATCGTGACGAGCGGGCCTTTCAGTGTTGAAGTGTCAACCGCCGGTGAACGGATCGTCCTAAAGCGAAATCCGAACTTCTGGCGCAAAGACGAGAAGGGCACTCAGATGCCGTATCTCGACAAGATCGCGTTCGAGATCATCTCTGATTCCAATCAGGCCCTTGTCAGACTAAATCAAAATTCGATCGACATCCTCGACCGCATCCGCGGAGCAGATTACGCCTCGCTGCTAAACGCAACCGGTGCAGTTAAGCCGTACGACCTCGGTCCGGGTCTCGGCGTCGATCACATTATCTTCAACCTCAACACGGCCGGGAAGGACGGAAAGGCGGTCTTAGATCCGGTAAAACAGGCGTGGTTTACCGACAGACGTTTTCGACAAGCGGTTTCGGCAGCTGTTGACCGAAAGACGATCGCAACGACAACTCTCCAAGGGCTCGCGACGCCGCTCCATGGATTCGTCTCGCCCGCAAACCGCGCGTGGGCCGATCCAAACCTCCCGAAGATCGATCACGATCTGAAACGCGCCGAACAGCTTCTCACCGAGGCCGGGTTTGTAAAACGCGGAACGGCGGAAGCACCAGAACTCTTCGACGCGAAAAATAATCGCGTTGAGTTTTCGCTAATCTACCCAGCGGAAAACGAACCGCGAAAACTTATGGCAGCGGTCATTCAGGAAGATCTTGCGAAGCTCGGTATAAAGATGAACGTCGTACCCGTCGAGCAGACCGCGGTCAGCAGAGCCGCGAATGAGACGTACGAGTACGAAGCGTTGCTATTCGGTTTGACGGTATCGGGCATCGAGCCGACGACATACGCAAACTTTCTCCTAAGCAACGCCGCGACCCATCAATGGCAGCCAAAACAAAAAACACCGGCTACCGAGTGGGAAGCGAAGATCGACAAACTCTTCGGCGATCAGGCCGGCGAACCCGACCTACAAAAGCGTGCACAGATCTTCAACGAGATCCAAAAGATCATGGCCGAAGAGTCGCCGGTCGTTCCGGTCGTCTCGCGTCATATCGTCGCCGCAGTCAACACCCGCGTCGGCAACTACGCCCCGAGCAGCATCTTCCCGTATTCGATCTGGAATGCGGAAGAGTTGTTTATAAAGCAGTAGGGGCGTTGATGTTTGTTCGTGGACCGTGGTTCGTTGATCGTCGATCTTGGGCCGCGTAGCGGACAGATGCCTTTACCCGTTGCAATCCCTCGTGCATTACGCTGGTGGCCGAACATCTCTTATCTCATCTCACCATAGAAAATGTGACACCGAGTTTAGCCACCCGTAACGTAGCGGAAAGCTCACAGCGATAACCTTTCCTTTGTCTCGTGCCAAATTCGTCTGCGAGAGGACCGGTCAT
>DATEOJ010000205.1:0-46675 GCA_035274235.1 Pyrinomonadaceae bacterium | reverse complement strand
ATTTGGTCTGTCGGGTAAGGACTACGGAAAGGTTGGTCCGGATCGTACCGCTGAAGATATCGAGAAGCGTCGTCAGGACCCGTGGAACTTCCTGTTCATCGCAGGCATGTGGTTCCAGGATCTTTTCAACTACGACTTCCGCCGCACCGAGATGTGCATCATCCCGTACGGCACGCAGGAAGGCGAGATCTCGTTCTGTGCATACAACACTGGTATCGGTTGGAGAAATATCATCGAGCACATGCACCAGAACGCGACCGTCGCACAGTGGTACAAAGATCACGGCCGTCACGAAGTTTTCGCACGCGGCAAGGAAGTTGAACTCGGCGATCAGTCGCACAACCTCGTGCTGAACCAGGTTGACCTTACACGTCCGAACAAACCGGAGATGGAAGGTCCGAAGACCGCTGCTGAAGAGATGCAGATGATGCGCAAACTCTACAACCAGATGGTCCTCGAGAAAAACCAGATCAAGGGCGACAACCTCGTCCAGATCGGTGGTTTGAAGAAGTCGAAGGACAAGGAAATGGCGGTGGCTGAATAGTCAGAAGCCAGAATTCAGAAGTCAGTAGAAAAGCCCGCGAGCGATCGCGGGCTTTTTACGTTCGGAAAACAAACTTTAGTTTGTTCGCTCCCGGAAGCGACAAACTAAAGTTTGTCGTCCGCCGGAACTAACGGTTCCGCCCCGAGGCTCTCTAAATGCTGCCGGCTGTTACGCCGATCCGCAGCGCGAGCGATCGCGTGCAAATTCGTTCGCAGAGAAGCGTCACAAGCGCAAGCGAGATATCTGACTCGTGAAGTCGCCGAGTGCCGACCCGTGTCGACGCAAAGGCATACGAGATCTCGGCGTGTACGCAACGGCATGCAAAACTCGGTTGTTCTTGTTTAAAGAATTAAATTGACTTCCCACGTTTACCTGATAGAATGCCCGCGTTCACCCAACAACTAGACCGGTCGCAGCTTTTGGCGGAGTTGTACTGCCGAAGTTGAAACCGCCTCACCCCCGCAGAGGAGGTTTAGAATGGCTCACTTTCCACTTCGATCGTCGAACGACGCATCGTCTCAACCACCGGTACATATTCGAACATTTATCCGTCGGATCACTCGTGACGAAGTCGCGAAGACATTCGATTCCCTAAGAGCAACATGGACACTTCGTCGCTTGCTGCCAGTACTGTCTTTAGTAATCCTTGTAGCTGTCACCAGCACGTCGCAGCAGCAGCAGCAGCAGCTCGAAGACAGGTCAACACCCGGACAAGCGACGGCGTCGGACCAGGTCATGCCGGCTCCGCCAAGACCGGAATGGTCCTTAAAAGAACGAACTAGGGAAGAACAAGCGCTACCTCAGATCGGCGGAATCGTCAGTGTAGGACTGAACGTCGAGATAAGTCGCCTATTCGAGGCGACTCGAGGCAGTACGTTTATTCCTCCCGACACCATGGCAGCCGTTGGGCCAAATCATATAGTCGAGATGATCAACGGCAATTTCGAGATCATCAACAAAACGACAGGCGCATCGATACAGAGCATGTCGCTTGACGCTTTTTGGACCAATCGCGTCGGGCTCGGCATCATCAACACCGGGCGCTTCGATCCTCGGATAATTTTCGACCCGTCGAGCGGACGGTGGTTCGCGATCTCGATCGACAACACCATCGACGCCGATAATGACGGCACCAACGAGGCAGCAAATAACTTCTTCGTCGCAAGGTCGGACACCAACGATCCGACCGGCGATTGGGACGGCGTTACGTTCAATGCCGATTCAGTCGGAGCTCTTGAGTTTCATGATTATCCGACTCTCGGTGTCGACGCTGATGGACTATACAGTTGTACTCAGGACTTTGACGGCGGCGGCAACGAGTCCTGTTATTCGATTCCGAAAGCGGACCTTTTACTCGCAGCTCCAACGGCGGCTAACCTGACGAGCTTTGAAGCAACACCGGCGGGGTTACCCGCAGTCGCCGGCAGTTGGCAACCCGCTGTTAATCGCGGATTGTCGATCGGTCGTGCGCCTCTGCTGGGCTCGACCGGTACGGCGTTGCGACGTTCGAACATATTTGGTGCCACAGGCGCAGGAGCGACGCTTGGTGCTGACGTTGCGATCGCGGGCGATCCGGGTCATGCGGCGCCCTCAGCCGCCCGGCAACCGCAAGACAGTGATCCTGGCGACAGTGAAGACCTCGAGAATGTAGCTCCGCGCTTCGTTGGCAATGTCATCGTTGTCGGCGGGAGCATTTGGGCCGCACACGCGGTTGAAGGCCCGGCCGCCGGGACAAACTCGGGTATTCGCTGGTACCAGATCAACGAGGCCACGAACACCGTCCAGCAAACAGGAGTGATCGAGGATCCCAATGTGGACTTTCACGAACCCTCGATCGCGGTCAACAACGCCGGCCACGTCGTGATCGGCTACACCTGCTCGGGACCGAATCTCGCCGCAAGTGTTTGCGCATCCGTCGGAACGACCGCCGGCGGTGTGACGACATTCCAGCCGTCGGCGATCGTCTTCGCCGGATCGGGAACCTACTATCGCGATTTCTGTACGCCACCGGGATGCAGCGAACGCAACCGCTGGGGCGATTACAGCGCCACAGTTGTCGATCCGTCTGACCCGGGCACCTTCTGGATCTTTCAGGAGTACACGGCGCAGGACGCCGGGAATGTAGACGTCGGACCGGGCGAGGCCGAAGGAGGTTTTTGGGGAATCCGCGCAGTCGAGCTGACCTTCAACGAACTCACTGGCGGAGATCTGGCAGTTGAGAAAACCTGTGTGGCGTCGCCCTTGTTTGTCGGTCAGACTGGTTCCTGCCAAGTTAGTGTCACCAACTTTGGGCCGAACGCGATGCTCGACGTCCAGTTGACGGATCACTACCTGAGCAGCGGCAGCTTTTCGTTCCCGTCGCCTGCAACTACAACCAAGGGATCGTGCACGTCGACTCCGAACCCGCAGGTGAACACCGGAACCGTCACGTGCAACCTCGGCCGACTCGCCGCGAACGAAACTGTCCTGGTTAATGTCGATGTGACTGCTCTAAATCCGCAGACGGTAACTGACACAGCAACTGTCACGAGTGAATCCGCAGACAGCGACCCTGGCAATAACCAGGACACGGGCAGTTTGGTCTTTATCGCCGCGGCGGATCTCGCGATCGAAAAGTCCGCGAGTCCGAATCCTGTAGTCGCGGGGACAAACCTTACTTACACGATAACGGTCACCAACAACGGGCCGTCAGCAGCAACCAACGTAGTCGCCAGTGACCTGTTGCCGGCCACACTCAGTGTCGTATCAGTTGTCGGGAGTGGCGGAGCAACCTGCAACTCTGGTATACCCGCCAGCGTTCCGACAACGTGCAATTTCGGTACGATGGCTAACGGTGACGTGCGAACCATGACGATCGTTGCGCTTGTCAATCCAAGTGTGGGAGCGGGCGAGGTGATCACTAACAATGCTACCGTGTCGAGCGACACGGCCGACAATAACAACTCCAACAATCTCGCGACGACGACCACACCGGTGATCGCGAGCGCGGATCTGAGCATCACCAAGACAGATTCGCCGGATCCGGTCCTGGCCGGAGCGAATCTAACGTACGTCCTGACGGTCACCAACCTTGGACCCTCGTGGGCTCGTAACGTGTCCGTCACCGACACGCTGCCCGCAGGAGTGAGTTTCGTCAGCGCGTCGATCAGCGGTGGCGGTGGTACGTGTTCGGCGCTTGGTGGCACGCCAACTGTCGTCCAGTGCAGTCTGGGTGACATTGCCAACGGTGGTATCCGCGTCATCACACTACAGACGCTGGTCGCGTCGTCGGTACCGCATGGTACGTTGATCAATAACACCTCGGCGGTGACGTCGACGACCCCGGACCCGGTCGGTGCTAACAATACCGACACGGAACCGACGCTCGTCAACGCGCAGGCGGAGATCTGGATCGACAAGACCGCTCAGATCCTTACGGGTAACCCGTCAAAGGCGGTTCGCTATACGTTGACCGTCTACAACAGACCGGGTTGCGAAGCTGATGACCCGCTGTCTTGCGGTACCGGCGGTCCATCCGACGCACAAAATGTCGTTGTGACCGACACGCTCCCGCTTGACCCAAAGAAGATCAAGGTCATCTTCGTCTCGCAGAACTGTGCTTACAACGAGCCGACACACACTATTGTTTGCACCGTCGTGGGTGCGTTGCCGGCCGGTCAGGCTGCCTCGTTCACCATCGACATCCAGACGCAGGGCAGTGTTAGCAACATTACCAACAACGCGTCGGTTGTTAGTTCGACAGCCGATCCGACTCTGGTGAATAACTCGGATCAGGTTCAGACGAAGCTAAAGGGTGGGAATAACAACCCGTAACTCCGCGCGACTTGATGCCGGACCCACAGTTTCGGGGTAGGTTACGCGGTTTCGCGACGGGGCGGCAACGAGGTTGGCGCCCCGTCCATTTAACGTCAATCCGGAGGGAGATCATGCGACTTGTTACAGCCCTTATGATGTCGATGCTCGCGTGTCAGGTCGGAGAAACGCGTATGGCGAACGAGCCCGTGCCTACCGGTGTGTGGGGTGGCAAGGGTATACAACTGACGGTGACTGAAGAAGGAGGCTTGATCGACTACGGCTGCGACTCGGGGACCATCGACCAACGGTTGCAGACTGATTCGCACGGAAAATTTTCCGCAAAAGGCGCACATATATTCGGTCGCGGCGGTCCACGGCGACCGGGTGATGCCGCGTCGAAACCGCGCGACGCACAGTATGAAGGTGTGCGGAAAGAAGATGAATTGGAAATTACGGTTCGGCTGCCCGAGCTGGATCGGAACGTGGGTACTTTCACGGTCCGACTGGGTCAATCTCCCACCTTGGAACGATGCGGCTAATATTCCCGCGCCTCTGACGAGCATTTCGCCGACGGCAAGTATACGCCAGTGTCGTTAGACCGAACACAAGCTGGCACTAAGAGAATGATTCTCCGGGTTGTCGGTTGCGTCGGTCATTGGGAAACGTTCGACTATGATCGCGCGGCGGATCACGCCATCGCGTACGTCGAGCGAGAGAGACTATCCACGAAAGAACGGCCGCTGAAGTTTGACTGCTAGCGTGTGATGGATGGAGTTGATGAATTTGTAATGGGTTGGACGACTTCATCAACAAAGGAAACTTCGAGTCGCATGACTTGCTTGCTCGTTCGTCGGGTGGAACGAGAAAGCGAGAAGACTCACGCTAAATCAAAGATCGTCGTCCGGTCACTTTGATCTTGCGAACTCTTAGAAAGGCACGGGGCGTGGACGTGACCCTAAATTCGTGGCGGAAGAACCTTGTTGAAAGGCCCTTACTAGTTGTATCTTTTTTCACAGACGACAATCCGATTTGCGTTGTGCGGCATCTGACAGGTTGGAGGCGTTATGTATTTATCCAAAGCGGTGTCCTTGCTTACTTTCTTCTTGGCTTTCGCCATCGGCGTCTTGCCGTCATACCTGATCCCGACTGGCACTCGCGAATGCCGGGAGGCGATCCCGCCTTTACCCATCTTCGAACCTGCACCGGTACGGGCGGAGAACATGGTTGGTCTCTGGAAGGGCACGTGGGACAAAGACCACGCAAGCTGCACGCTCACGATCGATCGAGCCGCCGGTGAGAAGTTTTACGGAACGCTCAGGAAGAACGGAGCCGTGGTGAAGTTTGTAGGAACGCTCGATGCCAATTCGCGCACGGTCTTGATCCAGGAGACAAAGGTTATCAACCACGGTCAGCACAGACGTTGGTCGCTGGGGACAAACACCGGAGCATTCTCGTTGGATGGCAAATCACTAACCGGTACGGGTGTCGACGAGTATGGAACGTACTACTGGGATGCTTCCAAAGATTAGACGTACGCGTTAAGCGCATATACCGAGGAAAGCCCGCGAGAAGTCGCGGGCTTTTTGTCAGGAAAGGGTGGTCCCACCTGTATTGCTCGGGCAAGAACACTTTGCGTATCGAAGCAAAGTCTTATATAACGTCCGAACATGCCTCTGATCGTCGATCCTGAACAAAACGAAGTTAAGGCTCTAGCGGATGTAATGTTGTGGCGTCGAAAGAGTGTACTTGAGATCGGCTGTGGAAGCGGGCGGCTTTCGAGGCGGATCGCCGCGCTCGGTGCGATCGTCCACGCGATCGATCCCGATCCAAAACTCGTTCGAAAAGCACGGAGCGGGTTGCCAAAGCGTTTTGCAAACCGCATCAACTTCCGCGCCGGTAAAGCCGAGAAGCTACATCACCGAAATGAAAAGTTCGACGTCGTGATCTTCGCTTGGTCGTTGTGATGAGTTTCTCACCAGGGCATGGTCGATGCCCTCCGCGAATCACATAGAGTATTAAAGTCCGATGGACTGCTTATCGATCTCCGACCGGTCGCAGTACAGAGACGAGTCGGGTTAACCGACGACGGAGCGTATCGTCTTCGCTGGCGTATGCCGGAAAGTTTTGACGACGATCGAGCTGCTGATGCCGCGGTTGCGCATGTCGTCCGTGACGGACTCTTTAAGCCAGCCGGTCGCGAACGATTCCAATGCTATCGGCTGTTCGACTATCTCGACGACTTCATCGCATGGCTCATCGAACGCGACAAGATTAAAACGCACGGATGGTTGGTTCGGAAGCTGGAGCGCGAACTTACAAAGGCAGAGACAGGAGCCAAGATCGTCGTCCGATCCCCTTTGGTTCTAAGTGTGCTGAAGAAATTGGCCGGGCCTGCAGCGGGGTGATGCGGGACCGGGAGCAATGTTTGTCGTGTCGCAAATCATTCGTGGTGCCGCGTCTATAAACTTATGTTTGAACATACATTTAGTCACCGACTCACGAACTTCGCCCTTGTGCTCGCGCTGCTCCCGGCAGTGGTCGTGGCGCAGGATGCGGTAAAGATCCCGGATGACGTCAAACCGTTTGTCGAAAAGGATCGGATACCGATCGCACTCGAGACGGGCGACCTGAACAACGATGGACAGAAGGATCTGATCCTGGTCGTGAGTGACTTCGTCGCGCAGGACGCGCCATACGAAGAAGGTGCCGGCGAGCGCTCGGTGTTGATTCTTATTCGCGATAGCAAAGGTGTGCTATCAGTTGCGGGACGGAACGATCTTGTCGCGATGTGTAAGAATTGCGGCGGTGTGTTTGGCGATCCGTTCGCTGGCGTGGCGATCCGCGGGACGAAGTTCACGGTTTCTAACTATGGTGGAAGCAACTCGCGTTGGGCCTACGACTACACGTTCGATTACTCCCGTCGCGATCGCACATGGCAGCTAGTGCGAGTCGAGGAAACCAATTTTCACGCGCTTGATCCGAAGCGAACCGAGAAGCGGCATGTCTCAACACCGCCAAAGGATTTTGGTTTGATCACGTTTGCTGAGTTCAAGCCTGATGATTTCGAGGGGAAGGGGAAGAGGTAGAGAGGGGACGGGAGACAAGAGACAAGAGACAAGAGAGAAACCCCTCGATGCGGTTCCTGTCTCTTGTCTCTTGTCTCTCGTCTACCGTTTACTTTTTCTTCTTCTGAGTCTTATGCGCTGCGATGATCGCCGGTAAGAGGCCCGGAAACTTCTTGTTGACCTCGGTACATCGTGAGGTGTTGCGCATCTCGACGCCCTGACGTTCGCTGCGGATCAGTCCTGCTTCGCGAAGCGCCTTGAAGTGCTGCGAGAGTGTCGACTTCGGAATGTCCTTCTCGCCGACCGTGGCGAATGCAACGCACTTATGCGAGTCATCCGAATCGGCGATGTGGGCAAAGATTGCGACGCGAACCGGGTCAGACAACGCATGTAAGATTCCCTCGACCGTAATGTCATCCGCACCCGGGTGAAATAGTGGCTTCATTACCTAGATAATATTTCCTCTTGACAATTAGTTCAATAGTTCATAATCTCTGAACTACGGGACTTGCGGATTAGATGGTCTGATCCCAGGCCCGGTTGTTCGAAATCATAAAGGGAAGAATAAACGAATGAGCAAATTATCAGGGAAGGTAGCAGTGGTAACCGGAGCGTCAAAAGGTATCGGAGCATCGATAGCGAAAACGCTCGGTGCCGAGGGTGCATCGGTCGTAGTTAATTATTCGTCGGACAAGGCGGGAGCAGACAAGGTGGTCGAGGCGATCACATCGGCGGGTGGAAAAGCGGTCGCCATTGGCGGCAATGTTGCGAGTGACGCGAACGCGATCGTGAACGCGGCGGTCTCGAACTATGGCAAGCTCGACATCCTCGTCAACAACGCCGGTGTATATGAATTTTCGCCCGTCGAGGACATCACCGAGGAGCATTACAACCGACTGTTCAATACGAACGTACTCGGTTTGTTGCTTGTTACTCAAGCGGCAGCAAAACATCTCGGCGAGGGCGGTAGCATCATCAATATCGGATCAGCGGTAACGCGGGTCACGCCACCGAACAGCGCGGTCTATACCGCAACGAAGGGAGCGGTCGATGCGATCACGGGCGTTCTCTCGCGCGAGCTCGGTCCACGTAAGATCAGAGTCAATTCGATCAACCCCGGGATCGTGGAAACGGAAGGGACGGTAACCGCCGGATTCATCGGATCTGAGTTTGCGGATCAGACGGTCGCACAGACGCCGCTCGGTCGCGTGGGTCAGCCGGAAGATATCGCGAACGCGACGGTCTTCCTCGCGTCGGATGACTCGCGATGGCTGACAGGCGAGCATGTTCTCGCCTCTGGCGGATTGAGGTAACGGTGAGGGGTGGATGAGGAAAGCCCGCGAATCGATCGCGGGCTTTTTCGTTTACGAAACTGCTTCGCCGAAATACAACGTGTGTCCTTGATCGTCGTGCACGATAAACTCGCGTGTGTTCCAGTCGGTCTCGTGGACGTCTTTCGCTAGTTCGACACCTTTCGCCTTGAGCGTGTCAGCAAAAGCGACCACACCGTCCACTTCAAAATAGAGATGTAAATGTCCGCCCTCATCGACAAACGGAATGGATGGATCCTTCTCGTCGACGTGCTTGAGGTGGATCACGTGACCGCCGGAACTCAGTCCTGCGTAGAAACCCTCGTAGTTGAAGTCAACAGCAAAGCCGAGCTTCTCAGTATAGAACCGAACGGTCGAGTCCATGTCGGTCGTGCGCAACTGGGGTGCGATCTTTTTAATACTCATGCGATGATCCTACGCGGACACGTTCGGTTCTCGAGATGGATGAAAGATCCAGTCGGGGTTCGATAAGTCTGGAACCACGAACTCACACGAACAAGATGTAGGACGATCCGACAGTATTAGTTGGAAAGAACCAGGGGCCTCTTATAAACGGCGGCGATCTGCGGTTCGATTCGCGACTTTATCTCGCCATTCTCCGGGTAAATAATTAGCGTGGTGGGAACAAACGTTGAGACCGTTATCTGCGGTGCCGGCACTTGTCGGCGTGGCCGATAAGCCATACGCCGGACGCGCCTCGAGATCGCCCGTCTTACAGTGGGTCGAATAACCGCGATCTCATCGTCGGTAAGAGTTGGATTCTCTGCAACATTAATTTCAGGATCGACGGACTCGTAGGTCGCCGATTGATCCATTGCCAACTCGGTAGCGTCACCGAACGTGTCGAGATGTGCGATGTCGGGCGACACCGCCGGATCAGAGACACCTATAAAGATCGCGCTCAATAGGATAACCAGCATGATCCCGAGGACCGCGGCAGCGGCCATCGCGCTTTGGAACCACGAAAATCGATTCGGAGCGGGCCCACGGAACGGATTACCCGTTACAGGATCCGGATGGTCGGCAGCTTGACGGCGGACAAGGGGCTTCAATACTTCGACATCGCCTCCGAAATGGAGCGTTACCATTCGGGGTGGCTCAGCGGCTTCACCCGCAACTCGAACAGAGAATTCATCGAGGCTTTCGTTTGGTTTTCGCATTTTTACTTCGGAACTCCTGTGACGGAGTGAACGGAGATTTATTGTAACGTCTGAAAATTTATTAGTCGAGCATTTTTGCTTATAGGTTGCTGAAAAAATGCGCCCCATCGCTAACGCCAATACGGCGCACGATTGTTCGCGATCGTTTTCAACTCTGGGAAGGTCAGACCAATTTTTGTAACTTCCGCCCACGACTCTTTTGGCTTGAGGTTCGATCCGAGGGCCGCGTCAGTGCCATAGAGAATCCTCCTAACCCCGATCTGACGGATCCGCTTGAGAAGGGCGGTCGTTCGCTCGGGTGTGTTCGACGGATGAGCCGAGGTGGTGAGGTCGAACCACAGATTGTTGGGGGCTTTAGATTTTGAGTTTTGGATCGCCTCAACAAACCCATCCAGCGCGGCGTCCTGCTTCGAATCGTTAAAGCCCGGGCCGGATCCGACGAGGTGTGCGACCTGCACCACGATCTTGGCGGTGAGAGGCATGAGCTGATCGAGAAACGCTCGAACCTGTTCTGCACCGTATGGCCGGTTGAGGGAGATCGAAGCGCGCATGTGAACGACGATCGCCATTCGATTCTCGTTAGCGGCTCGAAAGACCGCTTTCAGTTTTTCGATGTGTTCAGGTTTCTCGAGCTGGACATCGGAGTTTCCAAAATGAAGTTTTATTCCTCGATGCTTGTTCGGATTGTTCGCGCAGCGTGCCAACTCCTCGAGTGCATACTCCTTTAGCGGGTTGAATCCGCAAAACGCGATCAGGCGTTTTGGAAACTTAGCGGCCTCCGCTGCGACCCAATCGTTCTCTTCCTTTACTTTTTCATACTCGTTCTTAGGTTCACGTCCCGGCCGTCCGTATGCATAGGCGGTCGAGAGAAGCACACCGCGTTTGATGCCAGCCTCGTCGAGGAGCTTTATCACGTCCGCGGCGGTGATGGGTGTTATCTTTTGAAACTCCGCCATCATCGGGCTGAATAGATGTTGATGGTGATCGGCTGTTGGAATTTGGGCTGAGACCGTCGCCGAACCCAGGATAAGAATGATGAGGATGGAGCGTCTTAGCATCTTACGCATTAAACACCGGCGCTCTGAAGTTTGTGACAATGCGTTCGCTGTTCTGAAAGCACGCCAGTTAACTGCAGACGGCGAAGACCACGTGCTCTCAATATTTCTGACCACTCCCCGTCTCGGGCAGCAACAGATTCAACACCTCGAGCTGATCGTTGTAGATCTTAAGAATCTGGTTTTCCGTATCGAGACGCCGCGCCCTATCGAAGAACGTTTTATGATCGCCGCCGTCCCCGGGATCAAGGTTCATGCGTTCCATGGCCAGATAGTCGAGAGCCCTTTGATAATTGATCCACGAAAGCTTCGCATCCTTGCCCTCGATCCCCAGAGAATCGTCACTCATCAACAACTTCGCCCATATCGGAAAACGATTTTCGCCGCTGTCTCTCAACTCCGGATCCGTCACGATCTTCTTGGCGAATTTGTGAAAGTGGAGCGACAACCAGGGATCGGTCGAACGAGCGACCTCCCCAAAATCCATCACCACATTCAACTGATTGTAGATGAGGTCACGTGCTCTCCCGGCGTGGTCCGTCGCTTCCGTCATCAGCGTCTTACGCGTCTGAGCGTCCAGGCCGTCGCCCGTGGCCTTCATGTACAGGGCGTAACCGAGGCCGTGGTAACCGCGAAAATCGTACGGAGAGACCTCCGTCAACTTCCGAAACAGCTGCTCCATTTCACCAACGCGGCTGCGTCCGTCGGCATATCGCAACCAGCCTACCGAGTAGAGGGCATGCGGGTAGTCGGGCTTTTGTTTTAGAGCGGCTTCGTAATGCTCCTCGGCCCTAGGCCGATTCCCGATACGATCATGAAGATCTCCGAGATACTTTTCGATGACGTGGAGGTGGCACTCTCGTTTTAGTGCGTCCGTCTTGCTGAGATGTTGTTGGATGGCGATGCCAACTGCAGGATCGGAAACGGGAGCGTCGAAGCTGAGAAAAAGATTTGAAATGTACCTGCCGTTCAGCGCGGTTTCGTCTTCGGCCGAGAGTTTGAGCGACTCTTCGAATTCGCTCAACGCTTCCGTGAACCGGCCTGATTCGATTAGCGAGTAGCCGATCGCGTTGTGAAATTTAACTCGGTCACGTCGGAGCTTTACAGCCCGCTGCTGATCCCATGGATTGATCCGGAAGATGATCATGTAGGCCAGGGTGAGCACGACTGACGCCACAAGAGTGATCAGGAACCAGTAATCTTTGGTCGCCTTTAGGATCGGGTCGAGGATGTCCATCTCTTAATTCGGACGGCCTGGTCTCAGTAGTTTGCGGAATTCTACACCGACCGAGCGTCTCGACCTACAAAAATCGTCGTTTCCTGCGGGATGGTCGGACCAAAGTCTGCATTTTACAGTACACTCGTCGGGCCAAAATCGCTTCATACTTCCTTGGAGGAGTAAGAAATGAAAAAGGCCATCATTCTTTTTATTGCAGTTGTCGTTGGGACGTTGACCGTATCGGCTCAGCGAAATACGACTATCACGGGGACCGCCGTCATCTATGGATCAGGTTACAGCACGAGGACGATCACGCGTCCGTTTACACTGATCATCAACAACCGTTCGTCGAGTTCGGATATGACCGGTTTTGTTGAGGTCTTGCAGAGCGGCGGACAGGATTCGTTGAGGCGAGAACTCGATCGTCGAGATGTCGGACGTTTCTCACTCGGATCGGGTGTCGGTGTTCCGGTCGGTTCGATCACGGTCGATCGTAACGGCGATGGCACCCGGATCCGAGCGATCTTTACGCGAAACGTAGGCTTTGGCGAACTTCGCAACGGGCTGCGTTCAGCGGATTATCCATTTGGGTATGTCGAGATAATCCTGAACCAGAACGGCAAGGGCGACGGCACCATCATCCCGGCAGCGAAGATCAGATTTCGCGGCGCCGACACCATCGAGGTCGAGGACTTCGGAACGTTTCCGGGTAGGTTGATGGGTGTTCAAGTACGGAGCGGGTCCGTAAGGTAATTCTGAATGCGTTCCTGAAATATTGCCCGGCGGCATCGATCATCGCGCAACTCTCTCGAGCCATCGATGCCGCATCGTTCATCCTTCATCCCCTCATCCTTCCTGTTTCGCCATCCGCTTCTCGATCCGGCTATCCGGTACCAGCCACATTATTGCGACAGCCGCGTATAGCGCATGTGAGATCCACTGGTGTAGAAACGCCGAACCGATCGCGATGATATACATCACGATCGAGATCTTTCCCTTCCAGTCGTTCCCGACCGCCTGCGCAAGCAATGCGTTTTTTCCGTCGTGATGTTTGACGATGGCGGTCTGCAAGATCGTGTACGCGATCGCCGCACAGAGAAGGACTACGCCATAGAAGGCGGTCGGCAGAGGAGCGAAGTGGTTCTCACCCATCCATCCTGTCACGAACGGAACAAGCGACAGCCAGAACAACAAATGCATGTTCGCCCAAAGGACCTTGCCGTTCACGCTCTCGGTCGCTTGAAACATGTGATGGTGATTGTTCCAGTAGATCCCGAGGTAGACGAAGCTCATCACGTAAGTCAGGAAGACCGGAATTAATGGCTGAAGTGCAGCGAGCCCGGTATCGTGAGGGATTTTTAGCTCCAGTACGAGGATCGTCATGATGATCGCGATCACTGCGTCGGAGAATGCTTCGAGTCGGGTAGATTTCATGGGTGGGATTATAGCAGGGGGTTAGTTGATCGTAGTTCGTCGTTCGTTGATCGTTGGTGGACCGAACCACAAACAATAAACCACCGCCCCACGAACAACGAACAACGAACCACGATCAACGAACGCCCGCGCCTTGTCGCCTTCCCGAAAGTGTGTCATATTTCGCGCACAGTCTGATCAATTCAATCGAAAAGGAGCTACTTCTATGAAGACCTTGATGAGAGTCTCCCTGTTTTCTATCGCGGCATTCGCGCTTGCGGCGTGTCAGCCGCCTGCGAATACGAACACAAACACCAATACAAACACCAACACCGCTCCGAAAGCAGCCGCGCCGACGGCGGACAGCCTGATGGCTCTGGATGGAAAGGCATGGGAGGCGTACAAGGCAAAGGACGGAACGTTCTTCCAAAATTATCTTGACGATAAGTTTGTCGGTTTCGGCGACGATGGAAAACGTCCGACCAAGGCCGAAGTCGTAAAGGGAATCTCCGAACATAAGTGCGAGATCAAGAGTACGAATTTCTCGGATCAAAAGGTGTCGATGGTCGGTGCCGATGCCGCTGTGTTGTCGTACAAGGCGACAGTCGACGGTACCTGTGAAGGCCAGAAGCTTCCGAGCCCGGTGCAGGTCGCGACGGTCTTTGTCCGAAGCGGCGACACATGGAAAGGCGCCTATCACAATGAGGTCCTGATCATCGAAGCACCAAAACCGGCGGAGGGTGCGAACACCAACGCTGCAGCATCGAATAAGGAAGCCGCGCCGGCAGTAAAGAAAGACGTACCGCCACCGGCCCCGACTAAGGAAGAAAAACCGGCCCCGGCAAACTCGGCAAGCACTTCCTCGAACAGCAATTCGGCGAGCAATTCGAATTCAGGAGCCTCGACTTCCGACGCCTTGACCGATGCATTGATGGCGGTCGAGAAGAAAGGCTGGGAGTCATGGATGAAGCAGGACGCTAAAGCTATCGAGGAAACCCTCGGCAAAGACGTCTCGTTCGTCGATCCGGCTGGCCATTTGTACTTCGGCAAGGAAGCCGTAATGAAAGAATTTATGAATGGTCAGTGCAAAGTGAGCAGTGTTGACATCTCGGACGGCAAAGCCGCGATGATCAACGCGGATGTCGCGATCCTGACATATAAAGGCACCGCTGTCGGAGCGTGCGGTGATATGAAGCTGACCCCGATCTGGGGAACGACTGTCGCAATCAAGGAAGGCGATGCATGGAAGGCCGTCTATATCTTTGAGACGCCGATGCGAAAGATGTAAATCTTTTAACTTGAACAGGGCCGGTGCATTCAAGTGCCGGCCCTGAAATTCTTCACGCCAGCCGGAAGCTTTCCTGTATTATTCCCGTGTAAATGAACATCCGAAGTCCCCTAAGTATTTTTCTACTTTTTGTCTTTCTGCAGCCGGTGACGTTCGCGCAGTACGGGACTGACATCGACGGGGAAACGCTGCTTCCAGGCAGCTCCGGCGAACCGACGAGTTTCGCCTACCCGAGCCCGTTCCCTGCACGCGGAGGTCAGGTCGATTGGGGTCTCGCTCTCTCGGGAGGCGGCTTCCGTTCTGCGGCATTTAGTATCGGCGTGCTGAAGGCGTTGTATGAGCAAGGAATCATCACGCAGATCGATGTGATCTCCACTGTGTCCGGAGGCGGATACGCGTCCTACTGGATGTACTCCAAGTACGACGGCAAGCCCGGAACAACTTTCGGTGCGGGCGCCTTTGATGACGCGGTCTTCACGACCAACGTCTGCAATCTTGCACGCAAGAGTGAGTTCCTGCCGCTGAGGCGAATGTTCGGCGGACTGTTTAGCTCCGACGATAATGCTTTTCGAAAGTACCGCGAGGCGATCGAGTTTACTTTTGGTGCCGACGACATCAAGACTCGTGATGAGAAACGACACGTCGGCGAAGATCCGCTTCTGCCATTCATGGCGTTCGAGCAACAGATAAAGAACGGCAATGCTCCGTATTTTATTCTGAACACGACGATCGCGACGGATCACATGAAAGGAAAGCGTGGAGACAACATTGATAGATCCTTCGAGATCACTCCTTCATACCGCGGCAGTTCGTTACTCGGTTTTGCGGATTGGCCGGACAACAATCCGAGTGTCAAAACATGGTGCGGCGGTGTCGCTCTCTCCGCGGCAGCGATCAGGTTCAAGCTAAACCGCAAGCTGCCGAATTATTCGGCGGAGTTACCAAACACTCAAGAGATAAAGATGTATGACGGCGGCTTCTCGGAGAACCTCGGAGCACTACCGCTGATTCAACGCCGCATGAAGAACATCGTTATCGTCGATGCTGAGAATGACGCGGCCTACGGGTTTCCATCATACAAAGCACTCAAAGCGTATCTTAAGGACGACAAACGTAAGATCGAGCTGAAAGTCGACGACATCGACACATTCCTCGACAACAAGGAACGCAAAAAGCTGTTTGATGCCGCAGCCGTTGCGAAGGGCTCGGTGAAATATCCGGATGGTGGAGAGAGTACGGTTTACTACATAAAGATGTCGCGACCGAAGACCATTTTTACCTCGGAAATGCACGAGAAGAAGATCTGGCCCAACGGCAAGCCGCTTCCCGAAGCAAAAAGAAGTAAGACGCGCCCGGTGGCGTGTCCTGCAGCGGGGCTGACTCCCGTCACGAAAGATTCGCTTTATGACGGTATGGTTTCTTACAGTCGCTACATCAACGACAAGTGGACCTGGCGCTATTTCTTCAAAGTGTTCCCGTATATCAACTACAACTTTCCGCAGCTCGCGACGGTCGATCAAACTTACTATCGGGACCAACTCGAGGCATTCATCGCACTCGGATATCTCGAGGCAAGCGAGATCGAGAAGTTCAAACCGCTGAACTAACCGGGATGTTTATCGGACACTTCGCTGCGGGTCTCGCACTCAAACGGTTAGCACCGCGGACGAACCTTGGGTGGTTAATCGCAGCCGTCTGCTTTCTCGATCTGCTTTGGCCGTTCTTTCTATTCGCGGGACTAGAGCGTGTGCGCATCGATCCCGGCAATACAGCGTTCACTCCGCTCGACTTCGTTTTCTATCCGTTTACACACAGTCTGCAGATGGCGATCGTGTGGTCGATCTTCTTGGGTGGTGTGTATTACGTCTTTACCAAATATCGGATCGGAGCGATCGCCCTGGCTATCGGCGTTCTCAGTCACTGGTTTCTTGATCTTGTCGTTCACCGACCGGACCTGCCGATCTATGCCGGAGGTGAGAAGTACGGTTTTGGTCTTTGGAACTCGATCGTCGGAACGGTGTTCGTCGAGAGCATCTTGTTCGCTGCGGGAATATGGATCTACCTTAGAGCAACACGTGCACGCGATAGAGCTGGTACGTACGCGTTCTGGCTTTTCATCGCGATTCTCGTTTTGAGTTATTTAGGTACAGCTCTCGGGCCACCGCCCGCGAGTGAAACCGCGATCTTTTACTTCGCACCCTTCGCCTGGATCTTCGTAGCACTCGCTGCTTGGGCCGATCGACATCGAGAACCCGGGACCTAAAAAAGGAAGCTCCTTTTCAGAGCTCCCTTGTCATTCAACTCCCCGGTAGAATTAACGGAAATAATAGACACGGCGGAATGTCGTATAGCGTCGACCGTCTCTCCAGTAATAACGCGGCGCCATTCGGTATCGTCTCCACCCGACCTGAGTTCGGCGATACTGACCATAGTTTTTGTAATAACGTCCGTGCCCCCAATAACCGCGACGGTGGTGCCGACGTCCGGGTTGACCGTTTCTCAGACCCATCGGAGGTGAGCCCGTTGTTAACGTCGTTGCGTTAACGGCCGTTGATGCCGATCCTGAAATCGGCAGTCCGCCAAAGATCGCTACGATCAAAATAGAAAAGATAGCTATTTTCCTGCTCATGTAGTTCCTCCTGTCACCCGCAGTAGTCGCAAGCACTGTGCCGTTAGCTCGTGACCGAAATAACGTGCATTTTGCGTGAACAGGTAAGTTCCTGTTGTCCTCAGTCAATACACGAATTGTACGAAATTAGGGAACCCGTGCTTGGACCCGTTGCAAAGAGAAACCATTTAACTATTCCCAAACGGCTGACCGGTGGCTTTCGACGTCACAAACATCGTCTCTGCGGTGTTTTCCATTCGAAGTCTTAAGCACGCACAACTATGTCTCGCTTTTCCCTACTCATCGTGGCGGTCTCGCTCTGTGCAATTTCGGCCGGCGCCCAATTCCCGGGACGCTATACGGACGATAAGAACTACGCAGTTTATTTTGAGCAAACAAAATTCGGCCTCACCGTGCGGCCGGTTATGTGGTCAGCCACGCAGCTTCTGCGTCAGGAAGGAAGGGACAAGTTCGTGGTCGTCGATCGAACTTCGCGAGGAGCGGAGTTTCGTCGCGACAAGACGGGAAAGGTTGTCGGCGTAAGCATCATGGGAATGGAGGGCGAAGGTCTTGTGCTTCGACGCGCGGACAGTCCGTCGCTTCCCGTGGAACTTCTCCTCGACGGACACACTCGAGAAGCCGCGGCGGCTTATGCGGCCCGAGATGATTTAACGACTGCACTCGGTGTCGCAGAGCAAGTTCTTAAACGTTTGCCGACAAAGACGGGCTTCGTCGTTTCCTTCCTCGACCAACTTGCTCCGAAGTTTATCGGGAGCGCAAAGTTCCACACGCTACTTGGCTACGCCCTTGTCCAAGCGGGCGATCGCCAAAAGGCTCTCGCGAGTTTTCGCAAAGCTTACGAGTTAGATCCGAAGAACGAAGTCACGATCTCCGCTCTCGCCCGCCTGGGAGCCTTTCCGGGCAAGAACGTCGAAAAGGGTTGGAAACTCCCGTTCACACTTTCATCCGTATTTGCACCGCCGACCGCAACCGAGATCGCGTTGGTCGAGAAGGACTGGTCTACACGTGAGCTTGGTGTTCGCGGCGTGCAGACCGAAGTTCGCAGCATGGTGACGATCGCCGAGCACTCCTACTTCGTTCGGATCCTCTCGCACATTGTTCTCGGCAAGCGTCATTATGGCGTGATCCTGATCCCTAAGACGGCTCCGCCCGGACCGCTTCCGGTCGTCATCGAGGCTAAGGGAGTTTCACCGACTTACTTCCCGCTCGATCTCGAAAACCTTTCCGCACCGCGCATGCTTGGCGAACTTGCCGACCGCTTTGTCTACGTCATCCCGGCGTATCGCGGCGAGGTTTTGAACTTCGATGGTAAAACTTACACGTCCGAAGGCGACCGCACCGATGCTCTCGACGGCGCGACTGACGATGCGATCGCGCTGCTGAACGTCGCGCTTGTAACAACGCCTGGGATCGATCCGAAGCGGATCTGCGCATTCGGCCGCAGCCGCGGCGGTACAGTCGCAATGCTCACCGGCATTCGCGATAAACGTATAAGCTGCGTCGTGAATTGGTCCGGCCCGACCGATTGGTTTTATCTGATGGGAACAGAAGGGTGGACCGAGCAGGAGTTATGGGGCGAAGCGTTGCGTACGCGTGCGACGCCCGTGCAAACCGGTGGGCAGAATGTCGAACGTTTTCTAAAGCGTGCGATCGACGGCAATGCTACGTTGGCGGATGTTCGTCATCGGATGATCGCGAGTTCGCCTCTTTACTTCGCGAAGCGACTGCCGTTAAGCCAGCATCACTATGGAATGGAAGACCCATTCGTGCCGGTTCGCAACGGTAGAAAATTAGAGGCCGAACTTAAAGGTCGCGAAAAGTCCACTTTCTATTTCTATCCGGACCAGGGTCATGACACTGATCGGCTCCTGGCCCCGGAATACAGCCGTGAGTTTATTGCGCGAGCTCTGGACGTTGACTCGGGAGTCGAGCAAGCAGCCGGTCGGCGACGACAAAGATCTCCCCGAGCACAAGGAACACGATCATTACGACAACGGAATGGATCATCACCCCGCCCAGTCCGTGCGTCCCGACGTCGAGAAAGGGATACGGGTACCTTCCGGTAAACGGTCCGCGGATCAGCACCAAGCCCAAATAGACGAGCGGATAGATCGTCCAGACTATAGGCATCTTCCACGTCAGCCCGCCCTTCTTTACACACACCACCCAATAGACGACGTAGAGGATCGGAACGATGTCATGCGTCAGCATATCCGCGACGTACGCAGGACCGCTGAACTCGTGAAGCCCTTGGAGAACGAGGTTGTATATGAGACCGACAAGCGCGATGTAGACGGCGATCGCTGTTTGCACTGAAGGTCGCGAAAGGAATCTCCCGATGGTTGTTTTTGGAGCGATCAGAGAAATTGTCGTAGCGACCGCGACGAGCAGATTCGTGAGTATGGTGAAGTATTCGAGATAGCGGATCGTGCGTTCGAACGGCGAAACGCTCGCGAGGTTTGGGTTGGTTTGTGTGGCGTAGAACTGGATGCCAAGCCCAAGCCAGGCAGCAAGTGCGACGATGAACATCGCGATGCGACAGTATATCGGATCCGTCATAAACGGGCCTGATGATACAGCAAAGCCCACGATCGATTAAAAACGAAAAAGCACCGCGCTGGAGAGCGGTGCTTTTCCAATGGCATTTTTTTGCTATGGCAACAGCGTTAAAATGCCAAACTTGAAAACCTGTTCTATTTGGTCTTCTTCTTATCTCCGGCCAGACCGCGCTTCTTCATCTCGCGAATCACTTCGTCGGCAACTCCGCCCTTAGCATCGTCCGAGTCGCCTCCAAAAACTCCCCACGTCACGTCGCCATCGACGACCTGATTGAATACGACTTCACCGGTTGCCGCGTCCGTCATCTTGATGTCGGCCATGATCTTGGTCTTTCCGGCTCCGAAGCCGATCAGGTAACGGGCCGCCTGGCTTCCCTTTACGTACTTGGTGATCTCGCCCGAGATCCTGAGTTTCGGCCCTACGGACTCGGCCGGGGTCTCGCCCGCCATAGCCACGCTGTCAAAACGGTTGGACTTCGTGAAGTTTTTAACGGCTGCTTTCATCAGCTCGTCGAGTTCCTTGTCGGTAAACTCCACGCCCTGGCGGATGGAAAAACGTTCGAACTCGATCGCTTTGTACGGGCCTTTCGCGGTTGCGGTCGCGGGCGCCGCCTGGCCAAACGCGGCCATTGCGAGCATCATGCACACGGATACAGCTAGAAATATGCGTTTCATTATTAAATCCTTACTTTGAATAACAGGGTGATTCTATTTTGCTTTACCGGTCCGCGCTGAGCAAGCCAATGAGGTCAGCTTTTTTTTCGACCCGTAAAACAAGCGGTTTAGTTGCGGGAAGAGGACGACCAGTTGCAGCCGATTTCCGAAAACGTCCTGCCGAGAACAAAATAGCCCGGCATAACTGGCCGGGCTATCTTCGCTATTGTTCGAACGGATCGCTTATTTATTGTTCGCAACATTGCTGCGGCCGGAAACCTTTTCCAGCTCTGCAAGTCGGGCTTTGAAACCGTCCTTTAGAAGTTTGATATCCTCGGCCGAATAGTTCGCCGCACGGAACGCGTCTGTTAGCTCCTTATCGGAAAGCTGTTCCAGCCGATCGGCGAGCCAACGTCCGTTGGCGATGGTGATGTCGTCCATCATCGCCCTGCCCTTGCCCTTAAAGTCGAAATCGATGATCCCGCCTTCAACGCCTTTCACGAAACCGGCCTCATACCATGTCGCGGGATCGTTCGTCTTGCGTCCGAGACGGAAAAAGAACGGCAGGTTGTTGTTACCGAGTTTTCCAAACGTCGCCCCCAGATCACTGATAACGAACTGATGCTCGATGCTGCCGTTGTTATCAACACGGAGAACTTTATTCTGCAGATCGAGCAGGTCCCAGTTTTTCAAGAAGACCATCATGATCTTCAGACCTTGAAGCTCGTTCGTACCGGCGAACGGATTGTCTTTCCATTTCCACTCATCGAGCCGCTCGACATTCTCCGGCCGAGCTTCGAGACGAACGTTATCGAAACTTCCCTTCCCGGGGATCGTGAGTTTCGGGACGAGATAATTGATCTCCGTCTTATAGCCCAGGCCGTAGAGCAGACGAACTGCCGCCGTCTCGGGTTGTGCTTCGCTACCAAGTTTCGCCACCCATACCTGACCTTTCGCATCCTTGATCCGGTACTTCTTGTTGTGTCCCTGCAGTTCCTCTTTTATAAACTCAACTCGACTCACGTCAGGCACCATCGCCTCGCCGCCGGGACCGTTATAGAGGTCCAGATCTTTACCGTCTACCGACTCCCAAAGAACCGGGTTGGTTAGCGGTCCGCTCGCTTTCTTATCAGACTTATCTTTTTCTTGCGCAGTCGCGGATAGCGTCGCCACCGCAAGAAGGGTCATAAATAGAATTGTTCTTTTTACCTGCTTGATCATCACCGTTCCTCACAAAATATGAATGTATTCGCGGTTACCTTGAGCAACCGTTGTGCCGTGCCCGAAGCACCCGCGTTTTGTGGAACGGAGCTTGCGAAATTAGCCAATAGGAGAAATCGACCGTACTGAAATGTTACGGCAAGGGGGTGAACATGGACGGTAAAATGAGTCGAGCAAATAGTTGGGAGAGGCCGATCCGAAAGCCGCGTTTTCCGCTGCCGGCTATATTCAGTAAGCGTCGCAGTTCGGAACTCCCGACACGACCGTGGCCGGCCGGTGAAAAGATCGAGCGGGCCCACTTCTTCCGGAAGGGGACAAACTCTTCAGGATCTCCTGTGTACGGGTTCTATATCACGCGGGAAAATGCGGCGCGTGAGTTAAGACGAGACTAAAGATATTTACTCCGGCTAAGGTGGGAGCGGCGACCTAATTGGTCGCCGTTTCTGTTTCTTCGCTTGTTTCCGACGATGCCACTTCAGGCTCGCCTGTCGTTTCTGCTTCCGGAGTTGACGGAGCGATGATCGCTTCAACTGTCGTCGCCACGCCGTGGAGAGCTCCGACGGCTGCACCTGCCGCAGCGCCCTGCGCGACCTCAGTGATCGTTTCGACCGCTTTACTTACGATCGTTTTAGCTGCCGGCTTACGTCGAGCGGGAGCCTTCGCCTTTGGAGCGGACGTCGTCTTCACGACGGTAGTCTTTTTCTTTGCCGCCGACTTTGGCGAGGTGGTCTTCTTCTTTGCAGCGACAGGTGTCGTCTTTTTCGCCGGCGCTTTCTTTGCAGTGGCCTTCGGTGCCGTCTTCGCTTTTACGGCCGTTGCTTTCTTCGCCGCCGGTTTCTTCACCGATGCCTTAGCAGACGTTTTCTTCGCTGCCGGCTTCTTTGCAACTGTCTTTTTCGCCGCGGGCTTTTTCGCCGTGGCTTTCTTTGCAGTCGCCTTCTTAGCCGCCGGCTTTTTTGCCGCCGGCTTCTTTGCTGCTGGCTTCTTTGCCGCTGCTTTCTTTGCGACCGGTTTCTTCGCCGACGCTTTCTTTGCAGCCGGTTTCTTCGCAGCTGGTTTCTTTGCCGCCGCCTTCTTTGCTGCCGGTTTCTTAGCAGCTACTTTTTTTGCTGCGGGTTTCTTTGCAGCTGCTTTTTTTGCTGCGGGTTTTTTAGCCGCCGGTTTCTTCGCCGCGGTCTTCTTCGCCGCGGATTTTTTTGCTGTTGCCATTAAGGTCCTCCGAATTGGAATGGATTATAACGACAACAAGTTTATCAAAATCGAATCGGAGTGCGCACGGAAATGCGCGAAGATGCGCGAATTAATTTTGCAGAGTGCGCGAAATTATTTTGTGTAGGAACAAAGATCGTCGAGCGCGAGGTTACCGCCGCAGAGAATCAGAACGACATGTGATCCGAAATTCGCTTTCAACTTCTCCGCTGCCGCGAGCGTACACGACGCAGCAGGTTCGGTGAGGACCTTCAATCGTTCAAGAATAAACCGCAGCGCGCGAACAGCCTCATCATCGGTGACAACCGTCACGCTCTCTAGGCGTTTCTGCGCAGCTTCGAGCGTCGAGGCCGAGACAGCCGGTGCACCGAGCGTCTTCGCAATCGAAGTGATCGCAGGCAACGTCACAATTTCTCCAGCCGCAAGTGCCTGGGACATCGCATCGGCACCGACCGTCTCTACGCCCCACACCCTCGCGTCGGGTTTACTCTCCTTGATCGCGAACGAAACGCCGCTCATCAATCCGCCACCGCCGATGCTGACGACAACATCGGTCACCTCCGGCAGGTCCTCCACGACTTCGAGTCCGAGTGTTCCTTGTCCCGCCATCACGACTTCATCATCGAACGGGTGAACAAAAACGCGCCCTTCCGACTTGTAACGCTCGACCTCCGCGAACGCGTCGGCGATCGTCGGCGTCAACTCGACCTTTGCCCCATAACCCCGAGTCGCATCTACATAATTCTGGGGAGTCGAATCCGGCATTAAGACAATCGCATCGAGACCCAACACACTTGATGCGTACGCCACAGCTTGAGCGTGATTGCCACCGCTGACCGCGACAACACCGTTAGCGAGTTGATCAGAGGATTGCGAAAGAAGCTTGTTAAATGCTCCTCGAACTTTGAACGACCCTGTCTTCTGAAACAGCTCAAGCTTCACGTAGACATTCGTTCCCAGATACTCGCTAAGTGTCTCGCTGCGTTCCAGTCGGGTGCGTTTGACGTACGGCTCGATACGCTCGCGAGCCTGTTCAATGTCGCTGATCTGCATAATTTTCTCGAATATACCCTTTCGCGACGCATATTGTCTCTTCAGCACCCGATATCGTCGCTTACATTTCTTTACGGTGTCGAAGTTCAACACTTTACGGAAACGGAACGGTGATTGCTGAATTTTTCGGGTATACAACTCTGCTTCTCAGCAGATATCGAATAGGGGAGGCGATATGCGATCTCAATTTTTTCTTATTAAAGCTATTTCGGTTTTCGCTCTTGCGATGTTGTTCGCCGGGTCTTCGTTTGCCCAGGGTAAGGGCAAAGGCGGTGGTGGCGGAGGCGGTCGCGGTGGCGGTCCTCCAGCACAGCAACAGCGCCCGACGGGCGGTGGCGGTGGTGGTCAAGGACACGTCAGACAGCAACCGCAACCTCAGCAGCGCCAGGATCGTGGCGGTGGTGGTGGAGCGCAGCGCCAGCAGATGCAGGTGCAGCGGCAACAACAGCAGGTTCAGCGTCAGCAACAGGTTCACGTGCAGCGTCAACAGCAGATGCAGCAGCGGCAGATCAACGAGCGCCAGCAGCAAAACGCGCGACGTCAGCAGATGGACCAGTGGCAGAACAACCAACGCCAGCAACAGCAGAACGCGCGACGTCAGCAGATGGACCGAGGGCAGAATATCCTGCGCCAGCAGCAGGTAAATGCTCGACGCCAGCAGATGGATCAGCGTCAACAACAGCAGAACGCGCGACGTCAGCAAATGCCGCAATGGCAGAATAACCAACGCGAGCAGCAAATGAATGCACGCCGGCAGATGCAGCAGCGCGATATCCGTCAGGTCGAGCGTCAGCCGCGTAACTGGAATCAGTCGGACCGACAACAACGCGTACGTGTTCAGCCGGATGCCAATATGGGTCCGGTTCGACGAGACTTTACCAATGACGCGAGACAGTACGGCGACGCGGTAAGAGCTCAGCGCTTTGATCGCGATTCGCGGAAGTTCGAACACAAGCAGCAGCGCCTCGATAGCAGGGCCTTTGAACGCGAGGAGCTCGGCTACTATACGGGCCTTCGGAACCAGCAATCGTTCGGCGACGTCTATCGAACCCGCGACTGGAACTACGTCCCGAATGTTCAGCCGTATTACTACTCGAACGTTCAGCCTTACTACTACGGTAACGGTCAGACGTATTACTACGATTCCAGAACCGTGAACGTGTATTTCGGCGATGACTATTCGGACTACGATCGATTCGGTTATTACAACGTGTACACGCCGGCGTATACGGCGTACGACTACTACTATCCGGACACGTTCCCGATCTATCGGTCGTACGTTTACGATCAGCCGTATTACGGGTATGGCGGCGGCTTAGACTGGAAGGGCCTTCTCTTCCGAAGCGTGATAGCTGCGTTCTTCTCCAATGGCGATAATGTTGGCTATTACGATCCGTATCCGCGTTACACGTCTTATAACGACAACGGTTACTACGGCTACATTCCGCAGTATAGGTATCAGGAACCGTATTACACGTTTGGTAATACACCGAGCTACACGTACTACGAACCGGCCGCGTACTACGGTTATGACCAGTACTCGAACTACGGTGCCCCGTACGATTACGTTGGATATCCAACGTTCCCGTACAACGACATGGTCACGCTCTACTCGGGCGGACTCGGTGCCGAGTTGATCCAACGCTCTTTGAGCACCGGATACTATCAGGGTCTCCTCGAAGGCGAGGCAGCCCGCCGGCGTGGATGGGGCGACGAGTATTACTCGGATCCTTATGTGTACGACCAGGCGGTCTACGATCCTTACTCGTCGAGCATCGGCGATTGTCGGCGATACTTTAGCGAAGGCTATGAGATGGGCTACAACGATGGTCTTCAGGGAGACGATGAGTTTTATGTCGACCGGGGCGGCGACATCGACCTTGTCAGCCTTCTGATGACGAGTGCGATCAGTCTGCGCAGCTAGAACCGCAGACCAGATCAACGATCAGGCCCGACCGGTTTTTCGGCGGGCCTTTTTGTTTCTAGACGCCGTGGGAATCCTCATTGCTTTTTACCAACAAAAATACGATATTCAGTTCGCAGCTCGTTCCTCTAGCGATGAAGAGATTTCTCACAACAGTCCTTTTTTGTGCCTTGCTTCTGGTACTGCTCTCCGTTTTCTTTTTTCCAGTTTCAAACGCCGCGGAGAATCCGCTTGTCCTTCTTATTAATTTGCCCGCACCGCCGCCGCCGAATCCGCAGGTCACGTATTCATCGAGCGAGTTCGAGCCGGATTTCTTTAATAAGAGCAAGCCCCCGCCCGACGATGCTCCGCTCGGTGCCCTGATGGAATACTGGCGCACCCAAAGTTCGGCCTATCGGGAGCTCGGTTACAATCCGGCACCTTCAGACAAGGTGGTCGAACGACTGCTCGCCGAGGTATTGAAGGATCCGGAGAAAGTTTTTGAGTTACTCAACGCTTTTCGCGGGTCGAAGAAAGCCGGCGAGGTGGTGAAGGATATCTACGACCGATATTCGTCTGCCAACGAAGGTGATCGCAATCGACGGTCGGAGTTGCGTCGCTGGCTAACTTACAACAGTCCGTTTTTCAGTACTGATCTTGCGCGCAGGGCCGCACGCGTCGCGGATGTGAACGAGTATGTCAGCAACCAGGACGAGCTACTCGCTCTCGGACAGGTCGACTGGGACCGGGCACGTCCGATCGTCGACCGTTTATACAACGGCAGTCAGAAAGTCTCGCGTGTTCTCGCTCAATGGGCTCTCTATCGGAACGCGCTCGACACCAACTCATTGGACATCGGCCGGTATCGAGATGAGCTAAAAGCCGTCGTTGAAGACAGGAACGCAACCGCCGGGATGCGAGATCTGGCGTTCGACGCGCTAGTAAAGGAAAAGGATTGGGAAGGTCGCGACGAGTGGTACTACTCGTTGCTATCTGACGAAACGCTCGCGGATCTTCGCGTCAATGGGACGAGTTACACGGGTTTGACGACGATCATGTACTACTCTCCTGACGAGAAGTACATCGACAAGATGGTCGAGCTGGTTAAGAGCGACAACAAAACCGTCCGAACGGCTGCCGCAAAGAATCTGGCCCACCGGCTCAACACGAACAATCCCGATGTCGTGCGAGCGTTGCTGCCGTGGTTGCAAGATCCGAAGTGGTTGACGACTGACGAAGGAAATCGTAGTCAGCTCATCATGGCTCTTCAGCGTATCAAGATGCCCGAGAGCGTGCCGGCTTTGATTGCGGCGCTGGATGAGAAACAGGAGCAGCGAATTCCGGTTTATGGCAATGCCTCGAATGCCTCGAATGCCGCAACAAATGCGGCTTGGACTGCAGCTCAGATGATGGCGAACACCGCTGGCAACGCGGCGAATGGAGAAGCCCCCACAAGCTGGCGTTCGCATTCTTATTATCCTCTTCGCTCGTCCGCGATCGGAGCCCTTGGTTATCAGGCAGATCCTCGGGCCGTACCAGCGTTGAGACGTCTGCTGAACAGCGTCGAATCTACTTACGAAGCACCCGGACTCATCTCGGCGATCTACGAGTGCGGCGGCTTCACGCTTGCAGAACAGGTCGATGCGATCGAAGGTCTTGCTAAGAATAGCGAGGCCTCTTTTGCCATCAGCGCCGGCGCGTCCAATCTGGTAGCGAACGCCTCCGCCCCTTCCCGTTTTTACTTTCCTTATCCAACGCCTGGCGTCGACGGTGGAACCGGGGCGTTCGATATAAAAAGTGCACTTGGCTCATATCTCGCGCAGCGGACCGATGTTAAGGAAGATCTCGCGCAAGCGATCGTCGACAGAATCACCTCACTCGATCGTTCTGATCCGAAGACCGCGACTGTACTTCGCCGGCTGGTTACCCGGTGGCACTCCGCGGCCGTCAATCTACTTTTCCTCGCCGATCTAAAGAACAACCAGGCGTCTGCGGAGTCGATAGTCCGACTGCTTACTGTTCGAGCGGAACTCCGCGAGAAGCAAATGCCGAGCTTGTTCGAAATTCGAACCGGTAGTCCGATCGCCGTCGGTGTGTCCGCGTGTCTTATCGAAGATCCGAACGACTACGAAGCGATTCTCGATGGAGAAAGCAATGAGGCGAAGACGGCTCTGCTAGCGTGCGGACGACTGGTGCGGGCCGAGCTCCCCGTCAAGAAAGTCGCCGAGTTGCTAAGGAGCAAAGACCCGCTACTGACGAACGCCGCCGAGCGATATCTCGAAACTGAAGACTCACCCGAGGCCAGGCGGATCGTCCTATCGCTCCATCCGAACGAGGCGAAGATACTTGGCGCGACGATCGGCTTTTTCGGTAATCACGATCTATCGGGTGCAGGCGACATCGGAATGCTCCAGGAATTGTTCGCTACCGTTAGTCCGTATTACAAGCTTCCGAATTCGAGTGTGATGGTCCCTGAGTATTTCCGTCAGCAAGCGGAGTCTACCGAGACGCGCGTCCAAGACGAACTCAAGAAAGATCCTGCTCTCCTGGGCGTTTATAATTGGGAGTTGAACTACATCCACATCTATAAGGAACATGCGGTCTTCAGTTGGGAAGACGATCCGGCACGCTATAGAGAACGTCAGTTGACTTCCGAGGAGTTCGACAACTTCAAAGGCCTCATCGCCCATTTCAAAGCCGATGAACTGCCTCCCTTCCTTTCCTGT
This sequence comes from Pyrinomonadaceae bacterium, assembly GCA_035274235.1. Lineage (GTDB taxonomy): Bacteria > Acidobacteriota > Blastocatellia > Pyrinomonadales > Pyrinomonadaceae > OLB17. The sequence continues at coordinate 17,852 of DATEOJ010000205.1, read as the reverse complement.
ACTCAGTGCGTGAGTCGTCAACTGCTGATGGTCGGGCGTAGTGGCGGGCGACGAGTCTACATCAGGACCGATAATCTTCCGCCGCTGTTCGCCGAACTCGAACGCACGTTTGCCGACCTCCGGGTTCCACCGTCAACGATCAAGTACTGGGCGAGCAAGGACGTGCCCGGTCTCGAGGTAGTTTTCGCAAACGATCGGCTCGATGCAATGTCCGTTTTCAAGAATGGGTCGGACTTCCGATTACTAACCGCCGACAAAGTTCAGCGAACGGAGATCGATAATCAGATCGAGGAACTTGTCGAAGATCCTGACGAGAATGACCAACCAGACATCGCTGACATTGAGGAAATAGCCGTAAAGCGCGAAGCCGAGCGCACGCGGCGTGAATACGAGAACTATGCCTGGCAGACATTTTCGTCCGGAGCGTTAAGCGGCTCGGCGAGTCAGCCGGCTGAGGTACCATTCATTCCCGCAAAGGATGATTTCAAGGTTCCGGCGGGTAGGGGCCAGTGGAAGGCGCGGAGCGGGACGGTCGAGGTCCGTGCTTCTGACGAAGGTCTGTTCAAGCTCGCGAACGGAAAGCTCACAAAGATCAGGACGGGCAGCTATCGGGATCCGGTCGTCACTCCGAATGGTCGCTGGGTGGTCGCGACCAAGTACGACGATGATTCGGGGGATCGTTTGGTTAGAGTAAATCTCGCTACGAATAAAGAACTTGAAATAAATTCCGACGAACTACCAGTGATCCGCGCGATCGCGTACGTTCCTTCGATCAACCGAATGCTTGTCGGACCCTACCGTGAGGATTACTCGGAGTATGACGTTGACGTAGCTCCGAGCGACGAGGCCGACGCTGGTAATCAGTACTCCTGGCTCGATCCGGAAACCGGGACGGTTGTCACCGCCCGCGGCGAGGTACGGCCGATCGCCCAACAAGAATGGCGGGCATTGCAACCCGCGGCTGGTCCGTTCGAATTCTGGGCGGCGATCCCAAGGTCTAAGGAGACGATCGTCGGGATCTTCAATACACGGACATTCACCATGAAGACCCTCGCGACGTTGCCGAAGATCAGTTTCAGCAGCACCGATATGTGGGTCGATGCCGCCGATGGTAAAGCATACTTTGTCTACCAAGGGCACCTTCTCTCCATGCCTCTCAAGCAAGCTAAGTGAACCCTCCTAAGGAATTGACCCGAAAATGCCGTGCGGGATTTGTGCTCCGGGTGGTGAAAGTGGTTTAATTACCATTCGTCTTTAGGACGGAAATCTTAGCCGAGAGGAGGTGAGACAATAAATGGCTTATATAACAGTTAATGCGAATGAATCGATCGAAAGCGCACTGCGCCGGTTCAAACGTAAGGTGATCAGCGAAGAGATCATCAAGGACCTGAAGAAACATGCTCACTTCATCCCGCCGGGTCAGAAGGCGAAGCTCAAGTCGGTAAACGCTCGTAAGCGAAACCGCCGACGCTTCCGTCAGCAGCGACCGATGAACACGGGACCGCGTCCGATGGGCGGTGGACCGAGCAGCCGGTAACTAAAGTGAAAAGGTGAAAAGGTGGAAAGGTGAAAAAGCTTTGCTTAACCTTTCCACCTTTTACTTTTTTCCCTTTCACTCTTTCACCTTTTCACCTTTTCACTTTTTCACTCTTAAACTGTTTCACTATGGATCGACCACGCATCCTGATCACAAACGACGACGGCATACACTCCGAAGGTATCGAGGCCCTCGAGGCGGCGATGAAGCAGATCGGAGAAGTGTATGTCGTCGCACCGGAGTCGGAGATGAGCGGAGCGTCGCACAGTTTGACGCTTGGACGCCCACTCCGAATTCGTCAGATCGACGATCGTCACTGGACGGTCGATGGCACTCCGACCGACTGCGTCACTTTTGCGATCAACCGCATCCTAGGCGAAGGCACGCTTCCCGACATATGCGTGTCTGGAATCAACCACGGTGCGAATCTCGGTGACGATGCGACCTACTCCGGCACTGTCGCCGGAGCAATGGAAGCGACGATCCTTGGCGTCCCCGGTCTCGCGTTTAGTCTCGTCGCATCCCGAAGTCATGACTTCACCGAATCGGCACGCGTCGCGATCGACGTCACACGAAAAGCGCTGGCCGAAGGCATCCCCGCGTGGACGCTTCTCAATGTAAATATTCCAAAAGGCGTTCCAAACGGGATCCGCGTAACCAAGCAGGGTTTTAAGGAAGCTCGTCCTGTGATCAGCGAACACATCGACCCGCGCGGAAAGCCCTACTACTGGATCGGCGAAGTCCGCGAAGGCTTCCGTGCCGAAGGCGGAACTGACTTCGAAGCCGTCGATGAAGGTTATGTCTCGGTCACACCGATGCGAAGCGACCTGACGAACCACGCGGCTCTCGATACAATGAAGAACTGGGAAGCGTGATTTTGGATTTTAGATTTTGGATTTTGGATTCCGTCGATGCGATAGCGCACATGTGATTCCGACAATCCAAAATCGAAAATCCAAAATCCAAAATCAAATGAACGGTCTTGCGATAAAACCTAATGGCTCAGATGGCTTCGAGATACCGCGTGCGCGGATGGTCGAGCATCTCAGCAAGCATTACAAGATCGCCGATGAACGCGTCCTCGATGCGATGAACCGCGTTCCGCGTCATGCCTTTGTACCGGACGCCCTCAGATCGCAGGCTTATAAAGACAACGCCCTGCCGATCTCCGGCGGCCAGACGATATCGCAACCGTTCATCGTCGCGCGTATGACGGAGCTGCTCGAGCTCAAGGGTCGTGAACGTATTCTCGAGATCGGATCCGGGTCGGGATATCAAACTGCCGTACTCGCGACCGTTGCGAGAAAAGTCTTCGCGGTCGAGCGTCTCGCCTCCCTTCATGCGGAGGCCAAGCAGAAACTGCTTCAACTCGGATATCGAAACATTTCATATCGCTGCGACGACGGGACAAACGGTTGGGAAGTTTACGCACCGTTCGACGCGATCCTCGTCGCAGCGGGTGGCCCCGACATCCCGCAACCGCTGGTCGAGCAACTCGAGGTCGGCGGACGAATGGTGATCCCGGTCGGTCCGGAGCAAAAGTCGCAGGTGCTCATTCGCGTAACGCGCGGTGAAAAAGGATATGCAACGGAGAATTTCGGTCCGTGTGCGTTCGTACCGCTGATCGGCACCCATGGATGGGATGGAAAGAGCCAAAAGTAAAAAGTAGAAAGTAAAAAGTAAATTACTTAAAAAGGAAACAGCAGGAGGAAGAGAGTATGGCTCCCACCAATACTCGTAAGCACGCGTCGTCGAAGCTTGTTCCAATTACCGAGCGAGCATTCGCCTTCGCCGTAAGGATCGTTAAGCTCTGCAAATACCTTGAAAAGCATACCAACGTCAGCAGGAGTGTGATCAACCAACTCCTTGACGCTGGCACATCCATCGGAGCGAATCTGGAGGAAGCGGTCGCGGGTCAAAGTCGGGCCGACTTTATTCACAAGAACGCAATCTCGTTAAAGGAGGCGCGAGAATCCAATTTCTGGCTCCGATTGATCCTGGCGACGGAACCGTTGAAACCGGCGGCTAAGACGGGCATCCTCCAAATGGTGCAGGAATCAAGCGAGATTGCAAAAATCGTAGCGAAGAGGATCGTTACGTCGAAGAATAAGTAGGCAGTCTTGTAGGAAAGGCTGGTCGCATTTGCCAATTTACTTTCTACTTTTTACTTTTTACTTTTCTTGTATGGAATCTATTCTCGACTTTTTGTATCAGATCAAGGACTACCTGAATCCCAAATTCTTGATCGACTGGCTTCTCGCGTTGTTGGGGTCGTGGGTTTATCTCGGACTCTGGTTCATTGTCTTCGCGGAGACCGGTCTGGCGGTCGGTTTCTTCCTGCCGGGCGATTCACTGCTCGTCGTGGCCGGTCTGTTTGCCGCAGCCGGCAAACTCCAGATCGGACTGGTCCTGTTAGCGTTTTTCCTCGGCTCGGTCATCGGTGACAGCACCGGTTATTGGACCGGACGAATGATGGGCAAGACGCTCTTCAATCGCGAAAGCTCGTTTCTCTTCAAGCCAAGCCGGGTTGAGAAGGCTAAGCACTTCTTTGAAAAGTACGGCGTCAAGACTGTCGTTCTCGCTCGCTTCGTTCCGATCGTCCGCACGTTCGCACCTCTAGTAGTCGGTGCGGCCGAGATGCCTTACGCAAAGTTCCTGACGTTCAGCGTAATCGGCGGAGCTCTTTGGATCTCGAGCATGGTACTCGGCGGCTACTTCCTCGGCGGCGTGATAGAGTCGGCCCTCGGGATCAAGCTCGAAGACCACATCGAGAAGGTCGTCATCGTCGTTGTCTTCTTATCTCTTCTGCCGCCGATCATCGAGTTTCTCAAACATCGATTTGGCAAGAGTCACGAGCCGAAGAACGTTGTCGAAGAAGACAAGGCCGTCTCGTAGTACTTCTCATTACGAAATTAGTAATTACCGCATTAGTAATTACATGGAGAGGAAGATTACTGCGTGTAATTACTAATGAGGTAATTACTAATTCTGTAATGGTCGTGTGGATATAGAGACGACCTCTGACGTTCTTTTGACATATCGAACTTGGTAACCTAGACTCTAGTACTTGATTATCGGGGCGTGGCTCAGCCTGGTAGAGCGCACGGTTCGGGACCGTGAGGTCGGAGGTTCGAATCCTCTCGCCCCGACCATTAACAAGAAAACGACCGCCATTTCGGCGGTCGTTTTTGTTTAGACCGTTGGGGCTTCGATTTTCTTTGCGGCTTTGCGACTTTGCGTGAACACAGGTTTTCAGGCAGAGCCAAGAAACCTCGCGATTACCGGAAACGGCTTAAAAATACTCCACTCCGCTTCATCTTCCTATAAAATCCCCGTTGAAATTATTTTTGCCTAACTGTTAATAATCCGGCAGAAGTCACGTTTTATGGTTGTAGATGACGATCAAAAGGAGACTGACGTGACCCTTTCCGCCGCCAAAAAGCTAGTGACAAGCGATTTACTTGGCTCATCCGATTCCGAAACAACTCCTCAGACCGCGGAAGCTTTAGGTCTCGAAGGGCTCTTTCGTAACCACTATAAGGGCATGTTTCGCGTCGCTTACCGCATAACCGGCCGGGAGACCGACGCCGAAGACGTTTTGCAGAACGTTTTTCTACGGCTCGCTCCGGGCTGGGAAAAGCGCGACCTGTCGCCGAACCCGCGGGCTTATCTGTATCGAGCAGCTATCAATTCGTCGCTCGACCTGCTTAGAAGTCGCGTTCGCGCAAACTCAGTCTCACTCGATGTCATAGATTTTGAAAAAAGCTCGAAGCACTCGATCGCGTCGAGTCCGGAAACCGACCTCGCGGATATGGAGCTTCGCAAACTTATCCGCTTAGCGGTTGCGAAGCTCGAGGGCCGTGCCGCCGCCGCGTTCGCTCTTCGATATTTTGAAGGATATGACAACGCCCGGATCGCCGAGACATTAGGCACATCGCAGATGGTCATCGCAGTCACCCTGCATCGCGCGAGAACTCGCCTTCGTAAGGAGATCGGAAGCTACTTGGAGAAACATCATGAAGCACAGTAAACGAGAGTTGGACGCGATCATTGACGACATCACGCGCGGTATTCGCGACGAAGAGATCGATTCATCGGTCGTCGATGAGTCCGCAATGCGAGTATGGGCACGCGTCAGCCAGGAGCCCCAAATTTCACAACTGGAAGGTCTGAACACAATGAACGCTACAAACACCACCGAGCAAATTCGCGGATGTGACGATTTTCAATCGCTCATTCCGGCATACGTTAGCGGAGAACTATCGAAAGCCCGCACACTTCTTCTGGAAGACCACTCGAACGAGTGTATTCCCTGCCGTCGCGAGCTGACGGCTCAACGTAACGGAGCACCAAATACCGCACCGGTCACCGCGGTCCCCGCAAGTGCCGGCTGGTGGAATCCTCGCGTTATGCGTTGGAGTTTCGCTGCGGCATTTGTCGCCGTCCTGGGACTGGTGGGAATGTTTGCGTACGAACGTCTCGACGTGTCCGGTACGACGCTAGCGGCGACCGTCGAAAATGCAGACGGATTGGTTTTTGTGATGTCGGATGCCTTCACGCGTCCACTCGCGGTCGGTGAACAGGTTCAGAAAGGCGAACGCGTTCGCACGGCTAAAGACTCGAATGCGGTGCTGCGGCTCGCTGATGGTTCGTCGGTCGAGATGCGGGAGCGGTCTGAATTTGCCGTAACTGAAAACATGCGTGGCGTGACTGTTCGCCTCGATCGTGGTGACGTGATCGTCGAAGCCGCCAAGCAGCACAATGGCCGACTCTATGTTCAGACGCCCGACTCGCTCGTTTCCGTGAAGGGCACGATCTTCGAAGTCGAAAGCGGAACCAAGGGTTCGCGCGTTTCTGTTGTAGAAGGAGAAGTAAAAGTAAAACACGGACGCAACGACGAAACGCTGCTTCCGGGCGACCAGGCGACGACGAGTCCGACTCTCGACAAGACCTCGGTCGCACAGAGCGTGGCATGGAGCCGTAACGCAAACCGTTACGCGAATCTTGTTTCGGAGCTCGCGAAATTGAGGCACGACGTCAACCAAAAGATCGCAGCACGTCCCGGCGTTCGCTACACCTCGCGGTTTGTCGATCTCGTACCGGAGAACACCGTGTTCTACGCCGCTCTGCCGAATATAAGCGAGACGCTTGCGGAGTCGGAACGGCTCATGCAGGAACGGATAAAGCAGAATCCGGAGCTGGCGCAATGGTGGAAAGGCAACAATGGCGACGGCGTGGGAATCAACGAAGAGACCATCTCACGAATCCAGAAGTTTGGTTCGCAGTTGGGCGACGAGATCGTCGTCACTGCGGAAATGAATGTAAAGGGTGAACCCAGTGGCGTCCTCGTGTTGGGCGAAGTTAAGGACGCGACCGCGTTCCGGACCTACGTCGAAGGTCAGGTGGATCGTTTCGCGAAAGAATCCGGCGGCGGCCTGAACGTTCGTATCATTGACGATCCGATGACTGCGAAGGCGACGACTCCGGCTCCGGTGAAATCGGCCGGCGAGAAAAACACCGCGAGTAAGTCGGAGCTGTTTGTTTGGATCCATAACGACATCTTTGCCGCGTCACCGCAGATCGAGATGGTCCGCAAGTTCGCGACCTCGCTGAATACGCCGGGTTCAAATGGATTCGTGACTTCCCCGTTCCACCAGCGGATCAACGACATCTACACCGACGGTGCCGGACTAGTTGTCGCAGCCGATCTGGAAAAGATCGTCGCCAACGCGATGCGTGAAGATAAAACACCCGATGGCGCACGGCGACGCGAGGGTTTAACGCAGCTTGGCATCGCGAGCTTGCGGCACTTCGTGGTCGAACAGAAAGCGGTCGGCGGTCAGACCCTGACTCGTGCCGCCCTTACGTTCGGCGAATCGAATCACGGTATCGCATCGTGGCTCGCAGCACCGGGTTCGATGGGAGCATTGGATTTCATTTCACCAAACGCGAACGTTGCGACCGCCTTCGTGGTCAAGGAACCCGCACTGCTCGCGGACGATCTTCTCGGATTCATGGAGACTGTCCAACCCGAACTTCGAAGTCAGATGCAGGCTATCGAGAAGCAACAGGGCTTCGATCTTCGTAACGATTTCGCGGCACCGCTCGGCGGAGAGTTTGCGTTCGCAATCGACGGTCCGATCCTTCCGACTCCTTCGTGGAAGATCATTCTCGAAGTCTATGACCAACCAAAGCTGCAGGGCACGTTCGAGAAAGCGGTTGATAAGTTGAATCAGTTCTCGATGCTTCACGGTAAGGGAAAACTCGCGCTGGAGAAATCGGCAGTGGGTGACCGCACTTACTACTCGATCAGATCCGAAACGGGCCTCGAAGTGCATTACACGTATTCGAACGGTTATTTCATTGCCGGACCGAGCCGTGCGTTGCTCGAGCAGTCGATCAGCAATCGCGAAGCCGGCAACACCCTCGTTCGATCGGCGAGATTCATGAGTTCGCTGCCGCAGGATGGCAATACGAATTTCTCGGCCATCTTCTATCACGATCTCGCTCCGCTTGTCGGGCCGCTCGCTGAGAAGATGAAGAACGCAGGTGGCGATGCAAAGGCCAGCGAAGCACTCGGGTCGATTGACGTAAATGCTCCGCCGACGCTCGCTTATGCCTACGCTCAAGGCGATCGCATCACGATCGCTGCGAACACCGAGGGTGGGGCGTTCGGTCTGAGTCCGGCAAGTTTGATCGGTCTGCCGAATTCTTTTCAGATGCAGCATATTTTAATGAACGCGATGGGAAATAAGGACGTAAAGAAAACGGAATGAACGAACCCTTCGCAAGTTAGTTAACCACGCCGACGGACGATCTCGATCGTCCGTCGGTTTTTGTCATATTTTGCGGACGGTGTTTGAGCTCCTTGATCGTTGCTAATCGCTCCAGACGGAATCGCCCTTTGCGAGCTTGGCGGGCTCTGCGTGAAATCTATTCTCACGCAGAGCCCGCTAAGCTCGCAAAGAAACCGATGCCAACTTGAATTCGTTCCGTCTACAATGAGCTAACCGGAAAGATTTTTTAGCTGCATGACAAACGTCATCGAACTAGACCAACTGAGCGTTACCTTCGGCAAGCGGCCGATCCTGAAATCGCTTGACGGTGCTTTGAGCGGTCGCGCGATCGGACTTCTCGGACCGAACGGCGCCGGCAAGACGACGCTCATCCACACGCTCCTCGGCTTTCACCCGCCGACCTCCGGCACCGCGCGTATTTTTGGACAAGACATCACGCACGACGCGAAACAGGTCCGGTCCTCTGTCGGGTACATGCCGGAGAACGATTCGTTTGTCGCAAAGATGTCGTGCGTTCACTTCGTCCGACTCATGGCCGAGCTCTCCGGCATACCGTCAGATCATGCACTGGAACGCGCGCATCAAGCCCTTTTTTACGTCGGCTTGGGAGAAGCTCGTTACCGTCCGATCGACAGTTACTCGCTTGGCATGAAGCAGCTCGCGAAACTCGCACAGGCGATAGTCCATGGACCAAAGTTGATCATCCTCGATGAGCCGACCAACGGCCTCGATCCGCCGACGCGCAGCCGCATGATCTCCATGATCCGCAAGATACGCGACGGAGGACGTGCCCGCATACTTTTGTCGTCCCATCTTCTCCGTGACGTCGAAGAATGCTGCGACGAGATCCTGGTATTAAAGGATGGCAACCTCGTTGCGAATTGCAATTTGGAAGAGGAGCGGAAGGCGAACCGAAAATTTATCGAACTAGAGACACGCGGCGGCGATCGTGCGGCGTTCGCGGAAGCGATCACGCGCATGGGATGCGAGTGCGCCCTGTCGGGCGAACGTCGTCTGAAACTGATCATGCAGGAAACGGTCGAGATCAGCGATCTATACCGCCTTGCGCTCGAGCACGGGATTCAGATCAGGCGACTCAATTTCAAACGCGATTCGCTGGAGGACATTTTCCTAAAGGCGATGGAGAACGGACACGCACCGTCTGTCGGGAGGGTAAACAATGGCGGTTTATGAGAATTTGTACGGGGCGTATGAGGGAGAGTTACATTCCCCTTTGTCCCGCTTCCTTGTGATCCCGCGTTATGCCCTGCGCGAGGTATTCAAGTCGAAGTTTTTCACATCGTTCTTTATCCTTTGCTTCATCTACCCGCTAATCGCGAGCATACTCGTCTATCTGCATCACAACGCGAACGCGCTTGCGATGTTGCAGATCAACGTTCGCGAGCTGCTGCCGATAAATGCTTCGTTCTTTCGAACCTTTGTAGAGGTTCAAGGATACTTCGCCTTCATTCTTACGATTCTCGTCGCACCGCCGCTCATCTCGCGCGACTTGTCCAACAACGCATTGCCACTCTACTTGTGTCGTCCGCTTTCTCGACTCGAATACGTCCTCGGCAAGATGGCCGTTATAGTTTTCCTTCTGTCGCTCATCACATGGGTACCCGGTCTGCTGCTCTTTTTCTTTCAGGTTTCGCTCACCAGCCTCACCTGGTTCTGGAGTAACGTGTGGATCATCCAATCCATCTTTCTCTCGAGCATGCTTTGGATCACGTTGCTGTCGCTGCTTGCACTCGCCGTTTCCGCGGTCGTTAAGTGGCGGGTAGTCGCGAGCGGCGCGTTGCTGGGAATCTTCTTCGTACCGAGTGCGTTCGGCGAGATCGTTAACAATCTGTTTCTGACGCGTGCCGGACATCTGATCAGTTTGTGGGCGACCGTGAACAATATCTGGCTTGGTCTTTTCGGTCTCTTCAAACGACAGACGGGCTCCGTTCGCGGAACGGTTACAAATCCGATCTATGAAAAACAGTTCTTTGATATAGCGTTGTTAGAACCGCCGCTATGGGCGTCGTGGCTCGTCGTCGCGATTGTCTGCGCCGTCTGTGTTCTCGTCCTCACCCGACGCGTGCGAGCTTACGAGGTGATCAGATGACACCGCACACCCAGGCAGCTACGGCGACCGCACCGCCAACTTCTGAGCGGATGATCGTCTTTGAAGACGTATCGAAATTCTACGGCGACATCCTCGGCGTCAATCGCGTCAACCTTCAGATCGCGCCCGGCATCACCAGCCTCGTCGGACCGAACGGGTCAGGAAAGACGACGTTGATGAACTTGATGACCGGCTTGCTCAGGCCGACGCGTGGCAGCATACGGGTTCTCGGAATATCCCCTGACGAGCCCGAAGCGATGTTTCAAAAGGTCGGGTATTGTTCGCAGTTCGACTCGTTTCCGCCGGGAGCCACCGCACGCGATTTCATAGAGTTCTATCTTTTGGTCCACGGGTATACCCGACAGCAGACTCGCGAACTTGCACACACTGCTCTCGAACGCGTGTCGATGCTCGAAGCGGCGGACCGCAAGATCTCCGCGTTCAGCAAAGGAATGCGGCAACGCGTTCGGCTCGCACAATCGATCGCCCACGGACCGTCGGTTCTCGTTTTGGACGAACCGTTGAACGGTCTCGATCCCATGGCCCGTGCTGAGATTATTCGCTTGTTCCGCGGACTGGCCGATGCGGGAATGTATCTCGTTATCTCGAGTCACATCCTCCACGAAGTCGATATGATGTCTGACAGCGTGGTGCTTCTGCATAACGGTTACGTGGTGGCGGAAGGTGAAGTCCATGGCGTGCGTGACGAGATCGAAGAACACCCGATCCAGATATTGATTCGTTGCGATCGGCCGCAGACATTAGCGGCCCGGCTTTTTCAACATGAGTATATGGTCGAGGCTCGCATACATGACGACCGGAAAGGGCTGTTTGTGAAAACGCTGCGGCCGGATGACTTCTATCTGTCACTGAATAAGGTCATAACCGAGGAGAGTCTGCAGGTCGAATCGGTTGCGCCGGTCGACGATGATCTGAACGCGGTGTACCAATATTTGATCACATCCGATGGAGGGCAAACGCGATGAGTTCAACCTCCGAAATTACAAATCCGTCGGCCGCGACGAATGTCGAACAACCAGTCGCGGCGCGGGCGACATCCTGGGCGCTTTGGACCCGACAAGCGCTTGCGATCATGCGTCTCGAGTTGAAAAAGAATTTTTTCAGCCGTCGCGCACTCTTGCTTTATCCGATCGCCGGACTGCCGATCTTTCTCATCACCATGCTGGCGATCTTCCCTCCGGACACAAGCGAGATGCAGAGCTTTGGGATGCTGAGCCAGGTCTATGCCGCGGTGTACGGCGGACTCATCCTGCGAACGCTCGTCTTCTTCGGGTGTGCGTGGGTCTTCATGAATCTATTTCGCGGTGAGGTTGTTGATCGAAGCCTGCACTACTACTTCCTCTCGCCGGTAAGGCGAGACGTGCTGCTGGTCGGAAAATATCTCGCAGGCCTTATCGCGACTGCCGTCTTATTCAGCATCACGACCGCTGCTTCACTTTTGATCCTTTACTTCGGCCTCTTCCCGGCTGAGTCGTCGGAGTACTTTTTCGGCGGAGCGGGAGCGGGCCACTTATTTACATACCTCGGCGTTACCATCCTCGCGTGCGTTGGCTATGGTGCGGTCTTTCTGATCGTCGGTCTGTTTTTCCGCAATCCAATAATTCCAGGTCTGTTTCTTTACGGATGGGAGTGGACAAACTTTCTGCTGCCGCCGCTCTTGAAAAAGATAAGCGTGATCCACTATTTGAATTCTCTGGTTCCGGTACGCATGTCGGAAGGGCCGTTCGCGGTTCTCGTCGAGCCGACACCGGCGTGGATCTCGGTGCCGAGTCTTATTGTCTTTACCGCTGTCGTTCTATTTCTCGCGGTGCGGAACATACGTCGAATGGAGATCAGTTATGCGGGTGAGTAAAATCTTATTTCTCTCCTTCGCTATGCTGCTGTTCTTCTCGATCGGCTGCGGACCGCCGTCGTCGGGTGATGGTGCGACCGACCCGAGCGTCCCTGAACTTAGTGACGATGTGATCCGCGAGCGAATCAACTTCACCTTCATTCGTGGAGTGCCGGAAGAAACCGGAAACGGCGATAAGGTCAATTGGACCTTCTATGATAATGAGCCGAAGGAGATCGTCGTCGTCGAGAAAGAAGTGAGGGCCGAAAGTGCGACGATCGTCCTGGATATCAAAACTCAGTCGGGCCCCCGATCCCGCAATCCGATTTCTCTGGCCGGACAGATCCGTACCCAATGGGAACTGCGAACCGGCTGGGTGCTCAGGCAGTGGGAGATCTCGGATACCGAAAATATCTCGATGAAGTACAAGAAGCTTCCGAAGCCGCCCGAGCAGAATTCAAATTCGAATCGTTGAAGCCTTTTGGTAAAAAGGCGTTTTGAACGCGGATGGGGCGGATCGAGCGGATTTGGGCGGTGAAGCACGTGAAGATATTTTTCAGATTCGCTCGATCCGCCTGATCCGCGTTCAAAACGCCTTTCACATTTTACGATCCTCACCCCTGGGCGGATTTCCCCGGGGGCCCTTCTTATTGCACACTTCTCTCGTATGAATTCCGACGTCATCGTCATCGGTCTAGGGGCTATGGGCAGCGCCGCTTGTTACCAACTCGCTAAACGCGGCGTGAAAGTTATCGGCATCGATCGTTATTCCCCGCCGCATACGTTGGGCTCGACCCATGGTGAAACACGGGTCACCCGACTGGCTATCGGCGAGGGCGAACATTTTGTTCCGTTCGCCCTTCGCTCGCACGAGATCTGGCGTGAGTTGGAAAGCGAGACGGGTGACGATCTTCTGACCATTACGGGCGGTTTGATAATGTCGTCCGCGTCCGAACCCTCCTTTCACGGAAGCTCGAACTTTCTCCAAACAACAATCGACGCCGCGCAAAAGTTTGGAATAAAGCATCGCGTCCTAAACGCTGGAGAGATCACTGACGAATTCCCCCAGTTCATTCTCAGCGACAACGAACGAGGATACTTCGAGGACGAGGCGGGGTTCGTCCGACCGGAGTCATGTGTCGCGGCGCAGTTGAAACAGGCCGAGAAAAACGGTGCGATGTTGCGTCGGAACGAACGCGTGCTGCGAGTCGAGAAGCCTGGCGATGGTGTCAGCGTTGTTACGGATCGTGGAAATTACTCTGCGGCCAAAGCGATCGTATCTGCCGGGCCGTGGGTGAATGAACTCGTCGACGGAATCCCGTCAGACCGTTTTAAGATCTATCGCCAGGTGTTCTTTTGGTTCGACATCTCCGCTGCTCATGAGGACTACTCGGCAGACTCCTTCCCGATCTTTATCTGGTCGACCGGCAGCGGCCCGACCGATTTCTTCTATGGTATCCCCGCCGTGGCCGGACCCGGCGGCGGCCTCAAACTAGCGACCGAGGAATTCGAAGCAACGACAACACCGGAGTATGCGGAACGAGACGTTTCGGGCGAAGAGTCACGCAGGATGTTCGATACCTATGTTTCCGGAAGGCTTCGGGGAGTCGGCGAGCGATGCGTTCGATCGGCCGTGTGTCTTTACACGACTACATCTGACTGCAATTTTGTTATCGACTGGGCCGACGAGAACATTTTTCTCGCATCCCCCTGCTCGGGTCACGGGTTCAAACACTCCGCGGCGATCGGCGAGACTCTGGCCGAACTCGCACTGACCGGAACATCCACGATCGATGTCTCACCGTTTTCGATCAAAGTACGCTGACAACAAAACCTGTAGCTGGTAGCCGACCGCAAAAAGCTCCCCTCCTTCTGAAGGAGGGCTGGCATCCGCTGAGCGATAGCGAAGCGGATGACGGGGTGGTCAATCAGCCCTTGGGGCTGAAGCTTCGACCTATCGGTCGATTTACCACCCCGACCTCGCAAGGCCTCGGCCGCAAACCAACGAAGAAAACCCTACCCTAACTTCGCAAGCTCTTCCGCAATAGTCATCGCTGCATTCGGACGAGCGAACGCGAGTGCGTTCTTACGCATTTGCTCTAACCGCTTTGGATCGTCGAGCAGCTTCTCGATCTTATAACCAAGCGTCGCCGGATTGTTCGAACGGATCGCCGCACCGTTTTCGAGAAGGTGATCGGAATTGCGTTCCTCCTGACCGGGGATCGGGTTGACGATGACGAACACGAGTCCTTTCGCGAGTGCTTCGCATGTCGTCAGACCGCCGGGCTTTCCGACGATCACATCGGACGCCGACATATACTCGTCCATCTCTCTCGTATAACCGACCGGAATGATCTGCACCCTATCGTCCGGTTTCCGTTCGGACTCGAGTTTCTTTTTCAGCTCTTCGTTCCGGCCACACATCGCGAGGATCTGTACCGGTCGACGGATTGATCGAAGCGCATCGAGAAGTGAATCGATGCGTCCGACACCGAAACCTCCGAGCGATAGGATCACGGTCGGCACATCCGGCGCTAGCCCATACTTCTCACGCATCTCCGTCTTCGATTTCGCTTCGCTGAACAGCGGAGCGATCGGGATACCCGAAACGGTTATCTTCTCCGCCGGAAAACCAAGCGTGTCGAGATACGCCTTCGTCTCATCGAGCGCGACGAAGTAGTGTTCGAAGTTTCGACACAGCCAAAGCGCGTGCATGTCGAAGTCAGTGACGACGATCGCCTGCGGACATTTTAGTTTTCCGCTCGACTTGAGATCCGAGACGATCTCCGATGGCAGGAAGTGTGTGCACACGATCCAGTCAGGCTCGTATTCGCGAATCAATTTCACGAGCGGCGTAGTGTTGAGCTTGTCGAAAAACATCCGACGCTTCTCTGCCTTCCACGGCTCATCGAGTTGGTCGTACATCCATCCTAGAACTTCGGGAATGTGATTGACGAAGTCTAGATACGCCTTCCCGTACAGACGTCGGAAGAGCGGATTCGTAAACTTCAGCACGTCCTCGTGCCGGATCTCTTGAGCGAGTTGTTTGTCCTCGAATGCCCGCTTGAGCGCTTCTGCCGCGGTCGTGTGACCGTTACCGACAGAGGCGGAGAGAATAAGGATGCGTCGATACATGTTTTGTAGATTAGTTGAGGATCGAAGGTTTTCAAACTTTGACTGGTGACGAGGAGTACAATTGAGAAACTAAACTCGGTGTCGAGGAGGACATATGGAACACCTCCGGAGAAAGTTCTGTCGAATCGCTCTCAGCATTGCATTCGTCTGCTTGCCTGGAACGTCAGCCTTCGCTCATCCGGGATCCGGCATTCTCGTCGACGCGTCGGGTCAGATCTATTTCATCGACACCGGTTCCGGTTTGTGGAAGATCGATACGAAAGGTGTCCCGAGCCACCTGTCACCATTGCTCAATCACTGGATCGCGATGGATCCGAGCAATCGATTCACGCAATCGCGTCTGCCCACTGACACCGGCCACGACTGGGTGCTGACATCCGCCGGCTCGAATCCGACGATCGTCATCTCCACCGACTTCCCGCTCGTCGTCGGACAGGATGGAAATCTTTACTACCCCTCCGTCCGCGAACGCAACGTACGGATCATGCGAACTACGCCGACTGGCAACACATCGGCGTTCGCCACGCTTCCTCGATCCGTCGCCGGAGCCGCACTCGGTTGGATCAACGGGATCACGACCGGCCCGAACGGTTCGATCTACTACACGGAGAACAACGCGATCAGGCGGATCGCCGCCGACGGTACAGCGACGACGATCGCGACCGTTGCCCCGCATGCAGGAGCACCTTCGATTCCCGACGTCGATCAACATCCATATCTTCGCGGTTTGAAGGTCGATCAAAATGGAGCCGTGTATGTCGCTGACAACGGTGACGCTCGTGTCTTAAAGATCACACCCGACGGAAAGATCGCCACGTTGGTTCAAACAGAAAGCCCGTGGGCCCCAACCGACGTCGCGGTTTTTGGTGACATCGTCTACTCACTCGAGTTCCTTCACACCGGCGGCGACAATCGTGTCGAATGGATGCCGCGTGTAAGAAAGATCACGCCCGATGGAAAGTCGGCGATCATCATGACTGTCGACAAAATGCCGGGCGCCCGCGCGACTAAGCAGTCAGCGTCGGCTTCATACGAGTTGTTCTCCGCCCAGACTTTGGATTTGTTTTTACGGACGCTGTTTTCTCTCATCTGATTTCCGGGATCGGTGTCGTTCGGTAATTCCGTAAATGTGAAGTGCTCCTTCCCACGCTCCGACCTCGTGCTCCTCGAGCTTTGCCACTCGTATCTTCGAATGCAGGGTTCCGGCAAGTGCAAAAACCGAAATCGAACATCGTCGTGCTCCTAGTCCGCAGCAGATAAGGAGTACGTCAATGCCATATTCGACAAATGTGACCCTTCTGGACACGGAGGGTGGTGCATCCACCACGGCCGATGTAACCGCGCGTGTTTGGATGAGTTGGTCCGTGGTTGGAACCGGAACAGGATCCGGAAACATGCAGCAGGAGCAGGGTTCGACAATGGGTCTCGTTAAGAAAGACCTCTCGGCGCCGCTGCTCGTCGATTTCCCGGGCCCGACGAATTTTGCGTACGCTTCAAGAAGCGTGGCGCTCAGCGTCCAGGATACTCCTCGGGTTGCCAATGATACCGGGTGGCTGTTCCGCTCGGGAGCATTCCCGGACGACCTTCCCGCCGAAGCGGTCGAGATAGTAACGGCCACGCGGAGATTTACCAACGCTGAACTCACTGCGATGCTTCCCCCATTACCAATCACGGCCGACCCCGGAACTACCACCATCATCACCGCGGTCACCCTTACTCTCGTCAACGATGCGATCGACATCGCGGCAACTGGTACTACGATGGCGACGGGTACCTTGCTCGCGTTCACCGCCATGGGACAGATCGTATTGTCTCCCTCGTCTGATGTGAGGGCAGCCGAGACGGAAAGCCTGAACGTCGGCCCGCGGAATATGAGTGTGACGTTCGCCCCGGGCACTAACGTCATTGCATCCATCATCGCTTCGGTACTGAACGCATTCAGCGGTTTTGTACTTACCCGAATGAGACCGCAGATACAACAGGCATTGGAGAAGGCATTGAACGTAGAGATCGCGAAAGGGATCGGACGCGCGCTGCAAACCGGCGACACGCTGCCCCCGGGAGTCGTGCTCTCCGTCCGGTCTACAAACGTAACACCCGATCCGGGTGGCGTCCTCGAAATTCGCGGTGCGCTCGGAGCGTTCGGAGGCGTGTTCAGCAAACTGCCGCCGATACAAATCACCCCCGGTTCGGGCGGCAAGCCATGCTTCATCGCAACTGCGGTCCATGGCGCGGATTCACCCGAAGTGCGGCTTCTTCGTTCATTCAGGGACGACGACTTAAAGAAGTTTTTTGCGGGCAGGAAGTTCGTAAGCTTCTACGAAACGGTGTCGCCACCGATCGCGAACTATATCGTCGACAAGCCTCATTGGAAAGCAATCGCCCGAGCATTGGTAGTCCGCCCGGGCGCACAGATCGCGA